>CAIMNF010000268.1 GCA_903842755.1 Oligoflexia bacterium | reverse complement strand
TCTTTTATTTTTACTTCTATTCTTGGTTCGGTCACTTTAAATCGGGTGTTCCAATACCCCCAAGCATAGCAAAGTACGCTTAAACCCCAAATCCAGGCAGGCGCAAAGACGCCGTAAAGGAGATCATGCTTTTGCAGGCCAAACAGAGCGAAGAGCCCAAAAGCTAAGTCTCTGAGCACCGTGAAAGTAAATAAAAAACTAATCATTCCCATGCACCAGAATGCAAATTTCTGAATGGGTTTCTCTAGCCAAAGGTGTTCGTCCGCTTCGCTATTAAAGAAAACAAAAAACAGCCACAGCTGAGGCAAAAACAAAATAGTGATGGCCGCGATTCCTAACCAAAATAAAAAAGGCCAAGACGAATGGAGTGGGGTTAATCCCGAGAAGATTAAATACGAAGCTGCAATTCCAACAAACACGAATGCTCTCATTTAAATCCATACCCCCACATCACGCGCAAATTTAATCCAGGGGTGATTTTGCGGAACCACTCTGGGTTCGCCTTGAATTTCGTTGAGGGGCGCAGTGATGACTTTCCCTCCGCGATAAACAATGGCTTTATTCCAATCCCCTTGCAGTACACAATGGGCGGCCAAAGTTCCCATTTCTAACGTTAAAAATCGGTCAAAATTAGTGGGCGTTCGGCTGCGTTGTAAATGACCTAAAACAACGGCACGCGCTTCCCAAGAAGTGTTTTTTTCAATCCACTCGCACAATTGGTCTCCGACTCCCGTATAACGAATGGGATTTAGTCCTCCCTTTTTGTTTTCGACAAATACCGGCTCGTGCCCCAAGGCATGAGCTGCTTCGGAAACACTTAAAACCAAGCCACGAAAATCCGCTTTTTGTTTGCTCTCTAAAAAGTCTTTCAATCGTTGGGGATCATAAGGGCGCTCCGGAATCAGAATCGCGTCTGCGTAAGCCGCAAGACCTCCGCCCAATGCAATCCATCCCGCAGAACGCCCCATGGTTTGCACGATCATCACTCTGCGATGGGCACGCGCGGTTGCACGCAAGGAATCGATCGCTTCAGAAACGACCGTACACGCGGTATCAAATCCGAAGGTAATTTCGGTACCTTGGAGGTCATTATCAATTGTCTTTGGAATTCCCAAAATAGGCAAGTCGGGCGCAAGCTCCTTAAGCCCCATAAAGGTGCCATCCCCACCCGCCGCAATCATGCCGTCCAAGCGAAGGGACTGGAAACAGGCCTGGAACTCTTGCGCCCTTCCCTTGATTTTTGTTTTGCTCGAGGTCCCGAGCAGCGTCCCCGCTTGGCAGTGCAGCCCTTCGACCACTTCGCGGTTAATCGCAAACGATTTTTGATTAAAAACACCTTCAAAACCATCTAAAATTCCAAAAACTTCGCACCCATGATTGAGCAATGTCCGGGACGCAGCCTCAATGACTCCGTTCAATCCGGGAGCGTCCCCTCCACCGGTCATGATTCCGATCCGTTTAACTTTTGAATTGGTCATTGCTTCTCCACCTGATTTCCTTGGGACTCGAGCGCCTCGACGACACTTCGAGAATGATCTGGGCCCCGAGTTTCCAGCATCAGTTCAACACTCGTTTGGTCGAGCGGAGTATCCATTTCGGCCCGCTCGTGGACTACTTGCAGAATGTTAGCTCCTAAGCTTCCTACTAACGAGGTGAGCTTTGACAAAGATCCAGGTCGATCCGTAATCATCACGCGTAGTTTTAAGCGCCGACCCGACCGGATCAATCCTTGATCAATAATTCTAGAGAGCAAATTTACGTCGATATTTCCGCCGCTGATCACCAACACCACTTTTTTTCCCTTCATTACCGAGGCGTACCGATCTAAAGCGCCCAGGGTAATTGCCCCGCTCCCTTCGGCCACAATTTTTGCCTTTTCGATTAACCGAAGCACATTCATTGCAATTTCGGATTCATCCGAACAAAAGGACTCATCGACCACACGAGACAATAGTTCAAACACTTCCGCATCCGCATTTTTTACTGAAATTCCGTCGGCAAAAGACCCTTTGAATGGCGGCTGAACGAGTTTTTGAGAATGGAGGGAAAGGACCATCGACGACGCCTGCTGCGCTTGGCAGCCAATAATTTTTACGGAGGGCTTTAAGTTTTTGAACACAGTACCCACCCCACTCATCATTCCACCTCCCCCAATCGACCCCACCACGAAATCCACTTCGGGACATTGAGAAAGAACCTCCATTGCAACCGTCGCTTGCCCGGCCATCACGTCTAGGTCTTTAAAGGCATGAACATACACTCGTCCCGTTTCTTGACTTAGCCGCTGGGCGGCCAAATAGCATTCATCATAATTATTTCCTTCGAGATGAACTTTCGCTCCTAATGATTCAGTATTTTCTACCTTCATCAGCGGAGCAGTGACGGGCATGACAATGAGGGCGTTTGTCCCGTAGTGCCTTGCCCCCCAGGCTACACCCTGCGCATGATTGCCGGCACTCGCTGCAATAATTCCGCGCGCTTTTTGCTCTTCGTTTAATTGCGAAATCCGGTAAGTTGCGCCCCGGATTTTAAATGATCCCACCGGCTGTTCGATTTCGAGTTTTAGAAAAACCTCACACTCATAAGCTTTAGAGAACCATTCATTCTTGATCAACGGAGTAGAAGGTAGAATTGCCTTTAACGTTTTTTCTGCATGCAAAATACGCTCTAAAGTTATGGTTTCCATTTCTGTTCCTTTGCAGATGACTTTGAATTGGGTCGATCTATTGATTTTGACATGACTTCAAAACCCGGATTTTTCCAAACGTAAAGTTCGGCCATTCGGATTCCCTCCAAGGTAGGTTTAATCCACGCAAAACATTTTCGCCCATAGACTTGCGTACACTCCGGATCCTTAAAGGCTGGGGACCACGTGCCCGTGTTGAGCACTTCTGTTTGCCCCACCTCCGTATGCTCTGCGCGATGAGTGTGTCCAAAAACCACCCGTTGAATGGACGTAATTTTTGCAATCATCGGCACTTCGCGCATCGCCACCTGGAGCGAGGCGAACACCTCGGTTTTAATATTGCGCGCATAATAAACCAATACGGGTAAAAGCATGAGTAAAAAAACAAGTCCCCACCAAAATGAAAGGTGCGTAAAAACGCGAACTACCGAAAAGATAAAGAAACTCAAACCCACAAAAATAAAGAAAATAAAAATTCGATCAAGCCACAGCTCGCGCGCAATCTTGAGCGGGTTAAAAACGGCGGGATGAGTATGAAGCTCGCGCAGGGTTCGAACCATGGTGGGTGTCGCATTTGATTTTTTTGCAATTTCTTCCACTCGCTGATCGAAATAAAGGGGGTCCCTCATGGCGGGCAAAAAGCCGTCTCCCAAGGCTTCCCAAAACGAAACTGCAGCAGACCAAAACCAGGTAAAAGGTAAAAGAGGCTGAACCCGAAGCGCGTAACGATAAAAAAACCGAATATATTCAGGTAAAGTCATTAAGAAAGAGCTTTCGACGTGCGGATTAAAAAGTCCCATTCCATTGACCATATAGCGACTAGTAATATTTCCGAAGGGCAACCGGACCATGATTCTTCGACCCTTTTTTACTAAGGGGTGAACGGGATTGGACACGCAATAATCGTCATACTGATTTCCATGTTCAATGAGCGTATCTTTTTCAGAAATATAAAACCATTCGCAAAATCGTACGCATTGCTCTTGTTCCGACGTCAACTGCAGCCTTTTAAAAATCTCCCGCTGTACGGCTGGCCAGTGTAACTCTAAATCATGATTACCAATTACAAAAACCAAGTCATGCCCTTGCATCACCCAATCGCGAATCGCCTCAAGCCAAATGGCGTGGTCACTTAAAATGACCTCCATTTTAAATCTTGATTTCTCTTCTTCAGGAAAAAGCCCCCGCCTTTGTTCTAGCCATGAAATAGGAACCGCAGAATGAAGCGGCAACCGCATCACGGAGTCGAAATCAAAGATGTCCCCATTCAGCACAAGCTCGGCACTTTGCCCATTTAAGAGTGCCTTCAGTTCCTGCAGCAAATTTTTAAAACTACGATCAATAAAGTATTTTGGCCGCTTATAGCGCTTCCATAAGGATCGCCCTGGCTGCCCAAGTTCAGCGTCTGTTAAATGCAAGTCGCTCAGAACAATGGTGTGGCGGAAGGATTTTGGCCCGTTCCCCTCATTTGACATTCTCAAAGCCCTTTTTTTTCAGAAGCTCCGGTAGCTTGGTAATGGACCCTGCACCGAGAGTCAGGATTAAATCGTCGCGTTTCACTAATGCTGCTAAAATTTCGGTGGCCTGTTCCAAACTCTCTGCCAAATGGACTTGCGTATTTTTAATCTCTTTTGCCAAGGCGGCACTCGTAATTCCCTCAAGAGGGTCTTCGCTTGCGGCATAAATTGGAAGTAAGATCAGGACGTCGGTATTTTTGAAACAAGATAAAAATTCGGCCCAACATAACTGAGTGCGCGTATAACGATGGGGCTG
>CAIMNF010000267.1 GCA_903842755.1 Oligoflexia bacterium | reverse complement strand
CTCTTACGGATACAATCCCTTATCATTCACTTTTAATCTTATTTCCACGGTGAACTCAGGTAAAATTCCTACGATCATTCGGATTTCGCCTGATGGGAAATATGCTTATGTTTCCAGTTCGGGTGACGGACAGATCTCTATATTTTCGATAAACGCGCAAACAGGGACTTTGGTTCAGGCAGGAACTTCGGCTATACCATCGGATAATTGGATTGACATTCATCCTTCCGGAAAAACGGTATATTCGACCGGTAGTGGGCAAATTAATACGTTTTCTCGCAATTCCAGTAACGGTCTGTTGACCAAAATTGACTCATTGAATCCGCAATTCGTCGATTATCCTAATAATACGATGGAATCGCCCATGAAGCTTTATTTTCATCCTAGTTTGAATGTGGCCTACGCTCTCGCTTCTCCTGGTTGCATCATCTTTCAATTTAAAGTTGATCCAGCTACCGGAAAATTAACTCAGTTCAGTAGTGGTCAGCCTACGATAACACCTGTAGATCGAAATATTGGTTGCGCGGGAGCTTCTATTTCGGATTTTGTTGTGGATCCTCTTGGTAAGTTTGCGTACGCGACCGAGTATAATTCCGCCGGCGGGCAAGTGGCGGCTTTTACAATCGATCCTGCTTCTGGCGCGTTGACATTTAGTCCTACTCTATCGTTTGCTGTTCCTAATCCTACTTCTATTTTAATTTTAGGTAAGTAAGGTGTGGTACAAGTAATGTCGAATTGAAATTGTTTAGAAATGAAGTTAGGTGCGATTTCGGGTGGACTCCACCATTCTACCCAACCCCGCTCCCAAAACATTTAAGACGACGCTCCAGCTCCAATAAAAAACTTCCGTTTGCGAAATAAGTGGAATAAAGCCACCGCCTACCATAAAGGACACCAAAATAAACGACCCTAAAACGTCTAGCGAATTGCCCCAATCTTCGTGGTTTTTTAACTGTTTGGCGACGATCCCAAAAATGCATGCGCTCCAAAGTGTTTTTCCGCGAGCGAGGAGTGCGACCAGATTGATGGCATTGATCATCAAATCAATGACGCCCCAAAAAATAAAAAGGACTCCAAGGCTGCTTGCAAGTGGGGCCCACGGTGTTTGCGTGTAATGGTTGGCGCAAAGGTGGCCAGTGATGATTTTAAATGCACAAAAGGGAAAGCCAATGGTGATAATGTCAATGTGCGGCCGATACTGATCCCATGTCTTTACTTTCATTCTTTCAATCTAGTATAGTTAGGAAAGATGGCAAAAGAAAAAAACGGTAAGGAAGGCAGGGAAATCGATGGCATGAAAGAAGCCTCAAGCCTTCTTGCCGGATTAGATGGGCCTTCGCGGGATCGAATCTTAAAGGAAATCGCCCAAAAGGACCCCGCAATGGCGGCAAAACTGAAAAGCGGCATTTTTACGTTTGCGCAGGTGTTGCTTTTGCCCCCGGTGGAACTTTTCAAGGTCGCAAAATCGGTTTCGTCGGACCTATTAACTCTTTCTTTGCGCGGTTTAGACCCCCAATTGTTAGACGACTTCCTAAAGGGATTTTCAGAACGCCAAGCAAAGGCGATTCGGGACGAAATGCTTTCACAGGGGCCGCGAAAACTTTCCGAAGTTCAAGTCGCGCAGGAAAAAGTTTTAGAGATTGCTAAAGCATTGCACGAATCTGGCGAAATTACCTTAAAACGGCGATGAAGTTGGACTGCCCGTACTTCCAACACGCGATTTGTGCTTCGTGTAGTTGGATCGAAACCCCATATCTGGAGCAAATCAAAAGAAAAGAAGCGCGCGTATACGAAGTGCTTAAGCCCATGGGCGATTTTGAACTCGAAGAAACTCAACGTTCAGACCTAAGCCAGTTTAGAAATCGGGCAAAGTTTTCCGTGTCGGGAACGGAGCAAAATCCCATCATCGGTCTGTTGGGCGAGGTCAATTTGGACGAAGGGCGCGAAATTCTGAATTGTCCTATTCACCGTCCAAGAATCAATCAACTGGTTCAAGCTTTGCCGGATTTTATTCGACGATTTAGGCTAGTTCCATATCAAATTCAAGAACGCACTGGTGAACTGAAAGGCATCATTGTTTACGATGCTCCTGGAGAGAAAAATCACGGTGAATTGCAGTTGCGCTTTATTCTTCGTTCAAAAGAATGCGTTTCTCGGATTCGAAAGCTTCTGCCGGAGCTTCTCGGTCAATTCCCGGATTTGAAATGTGTTTCCGCAAATATTCAACCCGTTCCGCACGCTATTTTGGAGGGTGCGGAGGAATTGATCCTTACCGAAAACTCAACGGTTGAACTTACGCTTTCTTGGAAGGATCGAAGGCTGAAGCTCCAAGTTGCTCCACAGGCTTTCGTGCAGACTCATTCGGTGTTGGCAGAAAAACTTTACCAGACTGCGGCCGAGTGGATCGCAGCGATTCGGCCTCAAAAGGTGGCAGAACTTTATTGTGGGCTTGGTGCCTTTAGTTTGATGACCCAAATGGCAATGAACGGAGAAGTGAATACTTTAGGAGTTGAAGTAAATCCTTTGGCAGTTTTAGCAGCTCAACAAACGGCTTTAACTCATGGATATAAAAATGCCGAATTTAAAGCAGCGGACGCCGCAACTGTTTTTGAATTACTTGCTTCGTACTCGGCCTCGGTCATTTTAGTGAACCCACCCCGTCGGGGTTTAGGCCAATCCATTCCATTCATTCGGAAGCTGCTGCCACAGAGTTTTATCTATTCGAGCTGTTCCATTGAATCGTTAGGCAAAGATCTAGCGCAGCTAAAAGAGCAGTACCGATTAAAGAAGGTGAAGATGTTTGATTTTTTTCCGCATACACATCATTTTGAAACCCTGGTTTGGCTGGAACGAAGATAGTAAGGGCGCAAGTAAAAAAATTGATTTCGATTCAAAACTTGATTTATTCGTTTAGTTCGTGTTTGATCAAACGATGAAAATTTTTTTCAATCTCCGAAAAAGTCTTAGCGTAAGGTTAGCGTCCACCGCTGTATTTATTCTTTTAGTTGATGGGTGTGTTACAGCAGGAACCTACGATGCTTTAAATGATGAGCACATCAAGACGCAACAGAATCTAGTCACCTGTGATCAAGAAAGAACTGATCTCCAAAAAAAGCTCGGAATTTCGACGAACGAAAAGTCAAAACTTGAAGGCTCTGTTGTTGAAATGAAGCGGGCACTCTTGGAAGCAGAAGTTCGGAAACAAGAGACGGAAAAGCGATTGAACGAGTTTAAAGAGCTTACCTCGAAATTTAAACATTTAGTCGACGCCGGAAAACTATCCATCAAGGTTCAAAATGGCCGCATGATGATCGCTTTATCAACGGATATTTTGTTTCCCTCGGGCTCTGCGCAGCTTTCTAAAGAGGGGATAGCCGCAATTCAGGAAGTGACGGTACTTCTAAAGGGCCTCAAAGACCGGAAATTTCAAATTGAAGGCCATACGGATAATCTCCCCATCCACTCCAAGCATTTTCCTTCTAATTGGGAGCTTGCTTCGGCGAGGGCGATGTCGGTGTTGAATACGATGCTTGCGCAAGGATTTCCCGATGACCATATCAGCACGGCAAGCTACGCCAGCACCGAGCCTGTTGCTGACAACAAAACGCTAGAAGGCCGATTAGAAAACCGCAGGATCGATATTGTTGTGGTGCCTGACCTCTCTACCTTGCCAGGCTTTGAGGAACTAAACCGCCTGTCTACAGCAACGCCGCAGCCGACGGTCCTTCCAGTGCCGTCCGTTTCTCCTTCCGCGACTCCAGAGGCGACGCCACAAGCAATTCCTCAAGCTTCGCCACAAACAACGCCACAAAATGCAGAAGCACCGAAGGCAACTCCTAGCTCTTATCCCGTTCCCGTGGATTCTAATGCCCCATTGTTAGCACCTAGCGCCGACCATGAATAAGCATCGTCACGTTTTTCTAATTTCCTGTTCGGACGCGCAAGGGTTGATTCATAAAGTTACCGGCGTTTTGTTGGAATTCCGACTAAATATTGTTGAAAACAACGAGTTTGTCGATTTGCAAAAACAGCTTTTTTACATGCGGACCGAAGTAGAAGGCGAGTTTAATTCAGCTCAAGTCTTAGAAAAATTGCGCTCTGTGCTTCCTGCCGGTGCGGGAATAGAGGTCAAAACAACAGAGCCGAAAAAGCTCCTTCTGTTTGCAACGAAGGAGGCGCATTGCTTGGGTGACCTTCTTCTGCGGCATGAGTCGGGCGAACTGAATGCAACGATTTTGGGCGTGATCAGCCAGTACGACTCTTTGGAAAAGTTGGTCTCGCGATTTGATCTTCCGTTTGTTTGTGTTCCAGTAGAAGGGACAAACCGGGAACAACACGAAAATGCGTTGTTGGACCAAATTGAGCGCTTTAATCCCGATTTGCTGGTGCTCGCAAAATATATGAGGATCTTAAGTGCGGAGTTCGTGAGTGGCTTCAAACATCGGATCATCAACATCCATCATTCTTTTTTGCCGGCATTTATTGGCAAGAATCCTTACGCGCAAGCCTACGAGCGCGGTGTAAAGATTATTGGAGCGACCGCTCACTTCGTAAATGAGAATTTGGACGAAGGGCCGATTATTACTCAAGCGGTGATTCCGATTAATCATACCCAAAATGCGCGTGACTTAGCCAAAGCGGGCAAAGAGGTAGAAAAACTTGTTTTAGCTAAAGCGTTGGGTCTTGTTTTAGAGAATCGAGTCATTGTTCAAGGGGCGCGCACCTTAGTGTTCGAATAAGTCGCCCGTCACCGATTTGACGTTAGCGCTAGAATTTAAAAATGAGTGAAGAGATCGTCAAAAAGAAGCGCATCCCAGGCTGATGATCAATGCGCGAAATATTATCGGTTGAGTAAAATGACTTACTCGCGCAAAATAAAGGCATGAGCGCAATTGCAAGAACGTTTGCTAAGGGTGAAGTCATTTTTCAAGAGGGCGACATTTCACACTCCATGT
>CAIMNF010000266.1 GCA_903842755.1 Oligoflexia bacterium | reverse complement strand
GCAAAAGTCTAGTTTGTGACCCATGGATTGGCGCTGCAGATTTTAACTCTTGGGTTTCATATCCAATAATAACGGAAGGCGGTAAATTATTATCGGAATTGAAGCCAGATGCAATTTACATTAGTCATGTCCATACCGATCATTTTGATTCCTCACTATTGTTTAATTACGAAAATAAGAAAATTCCGGTTTACATAAAAAAATATTCGGATGGCAGACTCCTTCAGAAACTTTCTGAATTAGGATTTCAAAAAATCGTGGAATGCACAGAATGGCAATCCTACCGGCCTTTTCCGGAGATGGAAATTACTATCATTCCAGCTGACACCTCTAATAGTGATAACATTGAAAGTGATATTTTTTATGATATCGACTCCTCCATAATAATTCGCTCTAATATTAATCAAGAAATATTTTATAACAATGTCGACACTCCTCGAACACTAACTGGCTTGCAAGCAATCAAAGATTTTATAGACCAAAAATACGACCATTCGATCACCTATACTTGCTTTGCACTTGGAGCCGCTAGCGAGTATCCACAATGCTTTTTAGGAATTGATCGGGAAGCTGAAAAGAGAAAGATTGTGGCTCGTTCCTTTGAAAACCTATCGCGCATAATAGACACGCTTCGACCGAAGTCGTTTATAAATGCCGGAGGATGGTATGTCATTTATGGTAAGTTCAATGCTCTCAACCAATTTATCGCGCAACCAGAACCAGAAGAAGTCGTAACTTTTATCCAGTTAAACTATTCGGCGGTTGCCCCCCTAATGCTTTACGGGGGTTACACGGTTTTTAATGCCCAAGGTGAGTTTACTGTTGCAGACGAGTTCTATGGACAACGTTTTAAGGATAGGGCATCGGCAATCGAAGCTACGAAAACATTTAATTATTCATATGCTACCCTTCCTAATATAAATGATTCTGAGTTAAATGAGTACGTCACAAAAGCAACTATTAAGTACAAATCTATTTTAGAAGAAAGACGAATTCGATTTAATTTTAAAATTTGCTTTCACATTTATGACGAATTAAGTATCGACGATAAAGCGAACATCATAGAAGGACTCATTCCTCGGCATGAATTCGATTTATTCCCCGAGGAGCCCGATGAAATCGTCCAAACCTTACATTGCCACCTTGACCGTGCGCTTTTGATCAGTTTGCTAACGAGAAAGTCCATTTGGAATATGTCTTTATCCGGAAGTTTGATCTTATTTCGGCGTATTCCAAATCAATTTATACCAACCGTTCCTTTTTCATTAAATTATTTTACGGTGTAGCCGTCAATATGGTGTTGTTTTAATGCAGTACCCCGACTGATATCATCAGCTGCACTCATCCCAAGAATACTCTCAAAATACTTAGGTGGCATTCCAAATCCGGGACGAATAATTCCTAAGTTGTCTTTGGTAAAAGGGTCCCCTTTTTTGATATCTTTAATTAAATAAATTGAACGCTTGTGCTTTAGAGAACTTCTTTCGCCTTCGCTCAATGCAAAAGATACTGACCCTAAACATTCCCAAGCAATTTTAGCCTCATCTACTAGTCGTTTTAACTCCCCGGGCTCTAAGGAGAAAGCTGCATCAACACCCCCTTTAGCTCTGGAATCAGTGAAGTGTTTTTCGATAATGCATGCTCCCAGCGCTACGCTAGCAATAGAAACAGTTACTCCATTTGTATGGTCCGATAGCCCAACTAATCGGTCTAAGTCATTTCTAATTTTCTGGAGGGTCAATAAATTTGCATCTTTGTAATGAGCCGGGTATGCGCTTGTGCACTTAAGCAAAATGACATCCTTTGCCCCTTCTGACTTCAAAAAACAATCTAGCTCCAAAATCTCTTCCCAGGATGAAATTCCAAGCGAAATTATTAGTGGTTTCCTAGTTCTAATCACCTTCCTTATTAAAGGAAAATGATTGTTTTCGAACGATGCTATTTTATAACAAGGTGGATCGAATTTTTCGAGAAAATCAACCGCGTTTTCATCAAAAGGTGTGCTAAAACACAAAATCCCTCGTTGGCGACACTTCTCAAAAAGGGCTTCATGCCACTCATATGGGGTGCTTGCTTCTTGATACAAAGAATAAAGCCTTCTCCCATGCCAAAGACTATTCGGATCATTCACGCTAAACTCTGCATGACTACAGTCAATTGTGATGCTGTCTGCGGTATATGTTTGCAACTTTATGGCGTGTGCACCAGCATCCGCTGCCAAATCAATAATGTCTAATGCTTTTTGAATTGACTTGTTGTGATTGCCGGATAGTTCAGCAACCACCATTGGGGGATGTCCATCCCCTACCGTATAGGGACCTATTGATATTGTCTTCATGATTTAACTCTATCAAAATAGCGACCTTTTCACTATATTTTTGATATGAAGGTTATTTTTAGAGCTGATGCATCACTAAATATAGGAACCGGTCACGTGATTCGCTGCGCTGCACTCGGAAAAACCTTAAAAGAAATTGGGATAAATTGTTCTTTTTTTTCGTTGCCACTCGAGGGGAATTTAAACAACTGGTTAGAAAATGAAGAGTTTAAAGTCTATGAGGAGATCCCCACCGACCAATATGACGTTTGTGTCATAGATCACTATCAAATCGAATTTCAAGAAGAGGAATCTTACAGAAGATTTGCGCGTAAAATTGTAGTTATAGACGACTGGGGATTTCGAAAACACGATGCAGACTTAATCATCGACCCTTCGCTGAGCGACCGGACAGAGGAAAGAAAGCAGGTAAATCCGGGTGTTCCATTCGTAACAGGAAGCGATTGGCTGTTAGTGCGAGAGGAATTCAAAAAAAAGAAGGCATTGGTTCAGCCAAAAGATCATTTTAGAAATATACTCGTTTTTTTTGGAGGAACTGATCCCTTTAACTTAGTACCGACATATCTGGATTTCATTAAAGAGAACCCCCATGATTTTCAAAATTTAATGTTTAATTTTTTAATTTCAAAGGGACACCGAAGTGCTAGAGAAATTACGAGCAAGCATTTGCCAAAAAATGTCGTTTTGCACTGGAGTCCCACCTCGGTCGCTGATCTTATGCTAGAGACAGATTTTTACTTGGGAAGCGGAGGTTCGGTTACATGGGAAAGAATGTGCCTTGGAATAACTGGTTTAGTTATCAGCGTAGTTGACAATCAGGAAGACGTTTCACTTAGGCTTGGTCGGGAGGGCTTTCACTTTTATTTGGGTAAAGCAAAAGATTTTAATCCGCAATTTGTCTTCAATTCGCTTACGAACATTCTTTCCCGTCAAGAAGAAATCAAATTCCGTTCCGCCCGTTGTTACGCCCTTATTGACGGCTGCGGCATTGACCGTGTCGCTGGGCTGATTACTGGATTATATTAAGTGATTTTCTGAACAACATTGCCATTAATGGAGCGCAACGCTGAATTTGAGAGTAGAATTTGCTCTATTTCGTCATTTGTTTTTTGGTGTGCACCATATTCAGAAATAAGACGTTCTATTAGCTTAAAATCTGCCTCTTCATCAACGGTAATACGTAAAAAAGAACGATCCTTTGTTTGTAAAACACATTCCAATTGGATGGTTGGATCTGCGCCAGAATAGAGGTAAGGAGTAACATGTTCTTTGTTTTTATTTGAAGTATCTTTGAATGAAGATTCTTGCAGCAGTGAAGCTGAAAAAATTTCAAAATCCATACCTCGAGCAAATGTTCTAGTAAGCGTATTAGACAGGTACAGTCTATCCGAGTTGAATTGTAAATACTTTTGGAGGCCATCTTGAATGAGTTTAGGATCGATAAGGGGACAATCTGAAGTGACCCTTATTACTACATCTAAAGATTCTGCTTCAATTATTTTTAGAAATCTAGATTGTACGTCCGATTCACTTCCAGAATAACAAGTTACTGACCTAGATTTGCAAAATTCGTGAATAACTGCATCTTTTTTTTCAGAGGTAGTCCCCACCATGACTCGAATTCCAGTCAGCTGAAGTCGTTCCAAATGATAGTGCAGAAGCGGTTTATTAAGCACGGTTCTAAAAATCTTATTTGGCAGCCTGCTGCTGCCAGTCCTCGCTTGCGTAATAATGGCTACATTCTTCATTAAA
Source organism: Oligoflexia bacterium (assembly GCA_903842755.1). Classification (GTDB taxonomy): domain Bacteria; phylum Bdellovibrionota; class UBA1018; order UBA1018; family CAIMNF01; genus CAIMNF01. The sequence continues at coordinate 1,915 of CAIMNF010000266.1, read as the reverse complement.
TCTCGCTTAAAAAAAACCTCTAATTGTGGCTATCACCTTTGCTTGCTCTGAATCAGTTAGCGAATGATGCATCGGTATACTTAAACATGATCCATAATATAATTCACAATTTGATTTAACTTTGGTCCCATAGCGCTGTTGATAAAAAGGATGGCGATAAATTGGAACGTAGTGGACCTGTGCCCAAATTTCATTTTGAAACAAATGACCAAAAAGAGCCTTGCGCACTTCAGGGCCGCCTTCTGTGCGAATCACAAATAGATGAAAAGCGTGGTCAACATCGGACTGGACCTTCGGCAGAATCAAAGGTAGGCCTCCAAGTTCCTTATAATATTGATCTGCGATTTCTCGCCTTCGTAAAAGGTTTTTATGTATTCTCAACATTTGACTTGTACCAAGGGCACAAAGTATATCTGATATTCGGTAATTGAACCCTAAAGCTTGCATTTCGTAATACCATCCGCCATCAGATTCTATTATTTTTTTCGGATCTTTAGTTATTCCGTGCGTTCTCAGCATTCTTAAATTCTCAGCGAGCACGTCTGATCGGGTAATGAGCATTCCACCCTCTCCTGTAGCAACGTGTTTTACGGGATGGAATGACAAAGTTGCAATATCCGCATACATTCCGTCTGCGCATGCATAAATCGGCTCAGTTTTCCGACGAGAAACTGCCCCCAAGGCATGACAGGCGTCTTCAATGAGCCACATTTGATTTTTATCACAAATGTTACGAAGTCGCTTTAAATCCAAAGGATAACCTGCAAAATCCACCGCAATAATACCCTTAAATGTATTCTTTGGGTGATTTAAAATAGTTTCTTCGAGCTGTTGCAAATCGATATTGTAGTCAACTAAAGAAATGTCCATGAATTCGACGTTTGCACCTGCATATAAAGCGCAATTCGCTGAAGCAGCAAAAGAGTTCGAGGTTACGATAACCTTATCACCACTTTTAACTCCCAAGGCCAAGCAAGCAAGATGTAACGCTGAAGTACCACTACTCACCGCTATAGCATGCGGAGCAATTGTTGATTCTCCTAAACTTTTTAGATATTCTGAAACTGATCTTTCAAATTGCTCGACACAAGGCCCCTGGGTCAGAAAGTCTGACTTTAAAACTCGAACTACGGCTTCAATGTCCTCTTCTTCTATTTTTTGTCTACCATAGGGAATTCCGCGCATATTTATACCATGAAAGAAGGCTCAACATATTGCCTTATCTGCTCCCTAATCTGTTCAACATTAAGCCATTCCGAATTCGTACCTGAATTATACTTAAATCCTACCTCAACTTTTTTAGCATTAAATTGCCTAATCCAATCGTCTACACTCCATTCCGGATTTGCCGGAAGAATGACATAATATTTCTGACAATCATACGTATTTAAAGAATCCGTTTCGGTAATCATTTCTTCATGTAGTTTTTCACCTGGTCGAACCCCTACAACCTCTAAAGCCGCGTTCGGGGCAATTGCTTCTGCAATGGTTGTAATCTTATAAGAAGGGATCTTTGGAACAAAAAGCTCACCGCCTCTCGCATTTTCTAGGGCCACCAGCACCATATCGACCCCTTCTCCTAACGTAATATTAAAACGCGTCATTTCTTTGTGAGTAACCGGAAGGGTTCCACAATTTCTCATCGAAAGGAAATAAGGAACAACAGAGCCTCTTGAGCCAAGCACGTTACCATATCGGACAACCGAAAAAGTAAGGTCTCGTCTTCCCTTAATATTATTAGCTGCTATAAACAATTTATCTGAACACAGTTTTGTCGCACCATAAAGACTAATGGGAGCTGCCGCTTTATCGGTAGAAAGAGCTATAACTTTTTTTACTTGCGTAGAAAGTGCCGCATTAATCACATTTTCTGCCCCCAAAACATTGGTCTTAATACACTCAAATGGATTATACT
>CAIMNF010000265.1 GCA_903842755.1 Oligoflexia bacterium | reverse complement strand
GTGCAAAACGATGAATGAGAGCATCTGCGCTGGTTTTAGTCACCGTTTTCCATCCATGAATGGCTACCCAGTAATCTAAATTTTCTTTCACCACGTCGATCGCCAAAGTTAGACGCTTTGGACCCCATTTTTCTAACCACTGTTCGACTAAACTAGGCTCCCCAACACAAATGCTTCCAATGACGACGCGATCGACTCCAATATCCAGTAGCGCCTGAATCTCTTCCGTGGAGCGTATCCCGCCGCCTGTTTGAACCTGAAGTGAGGACTTTGTTGTAATTTTTTCGATCCAACTCAGTTGTCGCTGTTGAGGGTCCTTCGCGCCAGATAAATCGACCAAATGAAGCGCTGTAGCCCCCGCCGCTTCAAATGATTTTACTAGGGCAAAAGGGTCATCCGAATAAACCGTTTTCTTTTCAAAGTCCCCTTTTTGAAGTCTTACACATTGGCCATCTAAAAGGTCGAGTGCTGGATAAATGATCATTGGTCTATATTCCTAGGAAATTTTGAAGGAGTTGTTCTCCCGCTTTTCCCGAACGCTCGGGATGAAATTGGGCTCCAAACCAGTTTTTTGATTCGATGATTGCGGGCACTTGCTCTGCGTAATCGCAAACGGCTACCACTTCAGTATCCAAGTTTGAAGGATCGATGGGGGCACGGAACGAGTGCACAAAATAAAAATGAGTCGAATCTGGAATATTTTTTAAAAGAATCGAATCCTTCAACCGTTTCACTTGGTTCCATCCCATGTGCGGAATGGCCAGTGGCTTTGCTGGGGAAAGCCGTTTTATTCTGCCCTTAAAAACACCCAAACAGGGACCATTCCCCTCTTCCGAAAACTCATATAAAAGCTGCATCCCCAAGCAAATCCCTAAAACTGGTTGTTTCAGTTCCGGCAACCACTGGGCCAAGCCCTTTTGTTTCAAATTTGCCATCGCCGCTGAAGCGGTACCGACTCCCGGAATGATCACATGCGAACTGCGTTCGATATCCGAGCGAAGGTCAGTCACGTGCGCCCCGACCCCTAAGCGTTCAAGTGCATAAACCACCGAAGAAATGTTCGCTACACCGGTGTTCACGATGGAAATCATACCATAAGCCTCACAATGCCCCCTTCGTCGAAGGAATTCCGCCGTCACTATTTTTTTGAATCGCCATTCGGAGCGCGCGCCCCACCGCTTTGAATGAAGCCTCTACTTTATGGTGCGTATTATGACCGTCTACTTTCAGATGCAAATTACACCCTAACCCATCGGCTAAGCTTTTAAAAAAATGGGGAATCATTTCTGTGGCCAGTTCGCCCACTTTCTCGCGGTCAAATTGTCCGTCAAATTTAAAATAACTTCTCCCAGAAAGATCAATACCCACCTGAAGACTCACTTCCGAGGAAGCATCATCCATTGGCAAATAAAATCCGTAACGCTGAATCCCCACTTTATCCCCTAACGCCGCTTTTAACGCCGCTCCGATGGCCAGTGCGGTATCTTCCACCGTATGGTGATCATCAATGTGGAGATCCCCTTTGACTTTTACTTCAAGCGAAAATCCGCCATGCTTGCTCAGCTGTTCGAGCATGTGGTCGAAGAATCCTATTCCAGTACTCACTTCTGCGGTAATGTCGCCATCCAGTTTTACGTTGACTTGGATGTCGGTCTCTTTCGTTTTTCGGTGGGCATGGCCCACTCTGGCTTCGTTCAGTAAAAGCTCGGTAAGGGATTTCCACGAATGTAAATTGGCGGTTGCCTCGGTACCCAAGTGGAGTCCGCGTATGCCCATATTTTCCGCTAAAATTAGATCCGTTTTCCGATCACCAATTACCGCCGAGTTTTTTCGATCCCAATTCGGGTTCGCTAAATAATCCCGAACCAGGCCTAAGTTTGGCTTTCGGCAAACGCAACGGTCGGCCTCAACATGGGGACAAATTAAAATAGCTTCGAAAAAAATCCCTTGCGACTCTAAAATCTGAAGCAACAAGTTTTGGATCAGATCGAACTTGGTTTGAGGATTATTCTCTGTTCCTAAGCCGTCTTGATTGGTGATCATGACGAAATGGAAGCCCGCACGCTTTAACTTTAACAAGGACGGAATTAAATCGGGCATGAGTTTGAATTTTTCCACCGAATCAATTTGAAAATCACTGGGTTCGTGAATCAAGGTTCCGTCTCGATCAATAAAAAGATACCGCTTACTCATGGTTTAACCTCACACCTTGACTTTTCGAATTGCGTCTAAAACTTGATTGTTTTGAGTTTCGGTGCCCAAGGTAATTCGAATACACCCCTCAAGCCCCTGCACTTGGCTTCGGTCCCTCAAGACCAGACCCTCTTCTTTTACCGCATTCAAGATTTCAGCCGGGCGGTGAAAACAAGCTAAAATAAAGTTCGTACCCGAAGGATAAATCCATTTCACTTGGGGCAACCTACTCAGTTCCGCCACCAAACGCCCTCGCTCACTTGCAACCCCTGCCAAACGCTCCTGCAAACGCGCAAAATGGTTTGAATCGGTCGCTTCTAAAACCTGCTCAATCACGGGCAAAGGAATTGGATAGGGGGCTCGAACTTTTTGGAGCAGCGAAATCAAAGGCTCCTGCGCCAGCGCAACTCCGCACCGCAGTCCGGCAACTGCCCATGCTTTTGAAAGAGTCCGGAGCACAATGAGGTTCGGAAAATTCTTTAGTTCAGAGATCATGCTTTCGTCTTTAGAAAACTCGCCATAAGCTTCATCGACGACAACGATGGCTTGATCTTCTGCACTCTTACAGATTCGCTTCAAGGACTCCCGCGAAAAAACCGTGCCCGTAGGGTTATTGGGCGAACAAATAAAGATGACTTTCACTCCCTTACCTAAGTTCCGGCGAATCGCTTCCTCGTCCAAATACGATTGCTCACGCCCTAGAACCATCGGAACCCGCGTAATTCCGGCACCCTGAATCTCGGCGCTAATTTCATACATGCCGTAAGTCGGAGGGCAAATCAGAATTTGATCGACCCCTGCACGACAAAAAACACGGACAATGAGATCAATGGCTTCGTCCGATCCTCGGCCAACGACGACCTCTTTGGGTTTTACGCCATAAAGCTCACAAAACCGATCGACCAGAACCTTGGGCTGTGGCTCTGGGTATCGATTTGCATGCGAAAGGCTAATCGGAGATTCGGGAGATTCATTTGCGTCCAAAAAAATGAGCGGCCGTTCGCCAGGCATGGCTTGCGTCAGACTGCGTGCCGATTCATAGGCTTTCATCTGCAAAACTTCAGAACGGGCTAAGCGAAGAATCGAACTCATTGCAGCCCCTTTAAGCGGATCGAAACGGCACGTTTGTGGGCGTCTAAAAATTCTGCTTCCGCAATTCTCTCTACCGTCGGACCAAGGTCACGTAACCCATGCTCACTTAACTCTTGAAACGAAATGGCCTTCATAAAGCTCTCCGTGGAAAGCCCGCTGTATGAACGCGCAAAACCGTACGTCGGAAGCACGTGATTGGTGCCACTGGCATAGTCACCCACCGACTCTGGCGTCCAAGCCCCCAAAAAGACCGATCCCGCATGCCGAACACCTTTGCTGTATTCCCTGGCCTGTTGAACCTGAAGGATTAAATGTTCGGGTGCGTACTCGTTACTAATATCCATGGCCTGCTTCAGCGTCTCTACTTCAATCAAGACGCTTTTTTCTAAAGCCAAAGCCGCAATTTTGCTTCGAGGCAAATGGGCCAGTTGCGCTGCTAATTCTACCTGGACTTGTTTTAAAACTGGCGCGCTTGTTGAAATCAAAATCACCTGCGAGTCGACCCCATGTTCCGCCTGGGAAAGCAGGTCAGACGCGACAAAGCCCGGATTTGCGTCATGATCCGCAATGACCAACACTTCCGAAGGGCCCGCGGGCAAATCACATGCGGCACCGCTTGGGTCCTGAGACACTTGGAGCTTAGCTTCCGTCACCCACGCATTTCCAGGGCCATAGATTTTATCTACTTTCGGTACGGACTGAGTTCCATAGGCGAGGGCGGCAATGGCCTGGGCTCCCCCCATTTTATAAATTTCAGTAATCCCTAGTTCGTGAGCAGTAGCCAAAATGGTCGAATTGATTGAACCATCCGCTTGCGGCGGCGTTGCCAGCACGCGGAGCGAACACCCCGCAATCCGCGAAGGCACTCCTAACATCATCACCGTAGAAGGTAATGGAGCCGTACCGCCAGGAATATACAGCCCTACCCGTTCAATCGGAAAAAATTTTCGCTCGCACCGTACACCGGCCGAAGTTTCAAGATCGATGGGACAAGGCAATTGTGCTTCATGAAATACCGTAATTCGCCGAATCGCATCGCGAATAGCCTTCATTAACTCCGGATCAACTTGAGTCAAAGCCGCAGCTCTTTCAGATTCCGTTACTCGCACTTGTGTTAGCGCAACACGATCTAATTTTTCCGTAAGCGCGATCAACGCTGCGTCTCCGCTCTGCCTTACTTCCGCAATGATCATTTCCACTTTTTTGGAAAAGTCCCCATCGCTCTGATTTACAGGCCGCTTCAACAGTTCGAGCTGTTGGGCGCGGGTCAGATCTTTCCACCGAACGTTCTCGATCTTCATGCAATAATCTTTTCAATGGGAAGGACTAAAATAGACGTCGCACCAACAGCTTTTAATTGCTCGATGGTTTCCCAAAACACGGTTTCTCGGGCAACGGCGTGGATCGCGATCCGCTCACCATTCGTTCCCAAAGGCATAATCGAAGGCTCCTCCATCCCAGGAATAATCTTCCGAATTTCCTTTAAGGCAACCGTCGGCGCATTCATCATAATGTACTTTGATTCCGAGGCGTGAATGACTCCGTTTATCCGTTGCAGGAGTCGCGCGAACGCAAGGTCCAACTCTGGGGTAAACGTCGCCGCAGACCGGACCAACACTGCTTGACTCTTAAAAATAGGGAGAACTTCTTTCATTCCATTCGATCGTAACGTTCCCCCGGTGGACACCAAATCACAAATTGCATCGGCAATCTTTAAACTAGGAGCAATTTCAACGGAACCCGCCAGTTCAACAATTTTTGCCTCCACCCGAGCTTGCTTTAAATATTGGCTTAGAATCATGGGGTAAGACGTTGCGATCCGAGTTCCTTCTAAGTCCTTCACTCCTTGGAAATTCATTTTATCCGGAACAGCAAGCGATAGCCTACAACTTCCGAACCCCATTTTACGAACGATCAGAATAGAGTCCCTGTTTTTATGGGGATTACTAAAACATTTTTCCTCGACCACATTTTCGCCAACGATTCCCAGATGGCAAACTCCGTCCGAAATGTATTCCGGAATATCATCGTCCCGCACCAACATTAAATCGATCGGAAAGTTTTTACATTCATTGACCAAGCGGTCTTTGCGCAGATCAAAATCCAAACCGCACTGTAAAAAAAGGGCCAGGGATTTTTCCGTCAGCCGTCCTGACTTCTGAATCGCTAGTCTCAACCGATGAGAAGGAAGCTTGCTCGATTCTAAATTCATATTTTCTTTCTCTTTGCTTGCCGCTCAAATAGCTCGCGATACCCTTCTCCATAAGTCAACGCTCGCGCCACCCGCGTCACCGTAGCGGTGCTGGTTCCGGTTTGTTCATAGATGGCACGATAAGGGATTTCCTTTTTCAAAAGCTTTGCCACCATTAGGCGATCCGCCATGGAGTCAATTTCTGAAGGAGTACAAAGATCTTGCAAAAAACGCTCGAGCCCCTGAAGCGAGTCAAAGGCCAAAAAAGCCTC
>CAIMNF010000264.1 GCA_903842755.1 Oligoflexia bacterium | reverse complement strand
TATCCGTGAAATTGAAATGTACATGGGGATGGCATTTAAAGCTCAATCTCAATGTAGATCTACCTTACAAGCTTTAACTGAACTGAAATACCCCAGACAGGCCACTTTTGTTAAACAGGCCAATATCTCCCACGGTCACCAACAAATAAACAATGAGGTTGAACCTCACGCGCAGAAAATCGAATTTCAACAAAACGAACTATTAGAAGGGGGGATCAATGGCGACTCGAAACTGGACACTAGATCAAAGACAAAGACAAGCTACCGCGATTAGAAAATGGCAGCCATGGACTCAATCAACTGGGGCTAAAACTAAATTGGGTAAGCTGCGGTCATCGCAAAACGCTTGGAAAGGCGGTACGTGGAGGGAGATTCGAGATTTGATTAAAACGTTTAACCAAGCTATGAAAGAGCAAAGATCGTTAATAAGAACTATTTAACTTTCCTATATCCTGCTGCCCCTGCCTCACTCATACACCTTGTGTACTCAGTAACTGCCCCAAGGCTCTGTAGGGTGTGATCGTTAGTTAAATAACAGTACCTAGTCTCGCCCTTGTCATTTTTGAAAACACTCTCGGTATTAGTCGCACAAGCCGAAAGAATCGTTATGGCAGAAATAGCAAAATAGTATTTAATCATTTTATTCACTCGGTTTATGTACTTAGATTTAATTGGCTTGTAAGGCTTTAATTAGCCTAGAAGGTACTGACCAAGACTATAAACGAACCAACTAAGAATACTGTCCAGATCCACCAAGCGACATTTTGTTTGTATAAAACAAATAAAACTGCAAACCAAAGAATAAATTGAATCATTTGGAATTTAGATGGTTTTTCATACTTTTTTCATACCAAAACCCTATATCAAGATCTTGCAACACGTAAGTTATTGATTTATATAGGTATTTTGGTAGGCGCGATTGGACTCGAACCAACGACCCCCACCATGTCAAGGTGGGATATTGAGCATTTGGTGGAACTTAAAAAACTCATTTCTCCTATGAAATCTCATATTTACTGTCTTTCCTGATTCATAATATTCCCAGTAGGTTTTTCATACTTTTTTCATACTACTAAAACTGGGGTATAAAAATGACCAAGCTCTCTACCGTAATTGACAGATCTAAGCTTAAAGTCAGACGCGATCCCTACTGGTCAAAAATAATGTCAGGGTGCTATCTGGGCTATCGAAAAATGACTTCTACAGGATCAGGGACTTGGACTGCTAGGTATTTAGACCCCGACCAACAAAAACAGATCAGAAAGCCCCTAGGCGACTATTCTGACTACCCAGACAACGAAAGATATGATCTCGCTCAAAAAGACGCTTTGGCATGGTTTAAACACCTTGGAAGGGGGGGATCAAACGAATCATTAACTGTTAAAGATATTTGCCAAAGGTATGTTGATCACTTAAAAAGTGAAAAAACGAAAAAAGCAGCCAAAGATGCTGACCAAAGATTCAATCGGTATGTTTATAACAACACCAAACTGGCAAGGACTGACATTACAAAGCTCAAGCCGTCTCAAATTGACACTTGGAAAAAAGCTCTAAGGGAAACCTTAACTACAAGTGGCTCTAACAGAGGCGGTCAACGCTCAGATAGTACTTTGAACAGAGATATTACTTGCCTACGCTCTGCCCTTAATTTGGCTTACAAAGAGGGGCTAGTTACTAGTGACTTTGCGTGGAAGGGTAAATTACTGCCAATAAAAAATGCTGAACGCAAAAGGGATGTTTATATAGACCTTGAGCAGCGCAGAAAATTAATTGAGTTCTGCCCCCATGACCTTGCAGAATTTGTTAAATGCTCATGCCTGATCCCTTTACGCTGCGGGGCTATTGCCAATCTGACAACTAGCAACTACGACAAAAAACTCAAGACCTTAAGAGTTGGAAAAGATAAGTCTGGTCAAGATCGCAGAATATCTTTACCTCAAAATATTGCCACTTTTCTTGAGCAACATACCAAGGACAAACTACCAAACGCACCAATATTTGCCAGATCAAATGGGGATTTTTGGGGCAAGGATGCTTGGAAATATCCCATTAAAGACGCGGTAATCAAGGCAGAATTACCTATAAATACAACCATGTACACAATTCGACATTCAGTAATAACCGATCTGGTTCACGGGGGACTTGATACCTTGACGGTGGCTCAACTATCTGGAACAAGTGTTTTAATGATCGAGCAACACTACGGTCACTTGACCAAAAACCACGCAAAAGAGGCACTTTCAAGGTTAGCAATTTAGAAGTAGCCCTCTTCCACAACAGTCGCTTGACATGTCTTTTAAGTTCTTTTATAATCTTTATAAGAAATGAGCTTGGTTAGTAAGAT
>CAIMNF010000263.1 GCA_903842755.1 Oligoflexia bacterium | reverse complement strand
TTCCAACTTCGGCTTTAACTCTGGCCATCATATCCGATGGCCGCATATTTGAAATTACCGTGAAGCCCGCTTCATTTTTTGAGCAAAATCGTAACTGTGATTGCCCAAATCATTTAAATGCTTTCTATTTTGAAATTGGAAGACGTGGAAATAACATCACAGAATATAATCGCTATTTAACAATTAACCGAACTGGAGATTTAATTCTATCTTGGCCAGACCAAAGTTTCTCCCACGCCGAAGTAACTGATCCTGAAAAAATCAGGGGCCTTCTTTTGTCTTGGATTACGGATAAGGAAGTATGGAAAAACCTATATAGTTAGTTTTTTTGTTTAACTTTGATACTCCCCAGCGATACTCCCTGAGACTCAATCTCACCATGAGACTGACATTGATATCAAATCTCTTTGAGTTTCACGCTCTTAAAAAAATCACCCTTTTTAAAAAAATTGGCACGACCTTGCAATACATCTGAGCATGTACTCGAATACCGCTTACGAAGCACTCTATCTACACATGGGTCTTAGATTTCAAGAAGAAGTCACTCATTGGATCACTTCACAAGTCATCTTTCGCGCCGGGATTGTAATGATCTTTGCAATCGCTTTTTTCATGTTTCTCACCCAGTTTGCTTCAAAATATTTACCCATCTTTTTTACTCCGAAGAGGGCCTCACTCGGAAAAGTAATCATGCTGGTATTTTGCCTTTGCCTGGGCATCTCACTTCTAAAAGTTGGTGCTGGTATCGCACCAAAAAATCTCAGCGGAACCTCATGGGCCGACAATCCATACATCGTTAGCCAAACCCCAAGCATTAAAGACGAATACCAAGTCAGCATGATTTTTAGACTGCTCTCTGGTCTTGCAGAGGAGCTTTCAAGGGGACTTACGTTTGTGGTTGATACAACTTTCAGTAAAACAAATCCTCAAAGCACTGCACCCAATTTCTTCTACAAAGCAATGCTGGGAGCTGCCTCCGACACCATTGATGACCCCAACTTAAAATCTGCAATCAACTACTATACGGACGAGTGTCTTACAAAAGTACTTCCGCAATTTGACCCCAACGTCGATAGCAGTTTTCTAGATCGCTACTTTTCAAAAGAAGGAAACGGCGCCGATCAGAAACTTTCTCAAATCCCACTCGGTAATGGCCCCTATTCAAATTGCCTAGAATTAAAACGTGGAATGAACCAATCATTGAATGACTATGCAAAAACTCGCTCGTCAGTTTGGAATCAAGTTTCAACCGCCGGAACTGCGGTTGATAAATTTCGACAAGGCTTTGGTCAAAATTACGATAATTGGGTCACATCAAATCTTCTGGTCAATCACTATTTAGAAAACCAAGAAGGCACCATGGGCTTGCAAAAGGGAACCGAATTACCGGGCACTGGTGGACGAGTAGTTCAGTACGTGGAACGTTTTTTCTCGTTTGATGGAATTCTTTCCATTCTGGGACGCAGAGATTTAAAGGGTGCAGCTATCGCAGCAAAGCGATCCATTGAACTGTCAGATTACATCGCTCGCGCTCCCCACGTCTCCGGATTTTTGAAAATGATTCTCATTGGATTATTCCCAATTTTAGTTTTTTTTCTAGCGGCTGGAAAATGGAAACCACTCATTTGGTGGTGGCTTACTTACCTGAGCATTTGTCTTTGGACCCCACTCTGGTCGCTGCTTTATCATGTCATCACCACACTTGCTTTGAACTTAGAAACGATGGAGGCATTTGGAAAACTCACCGACGGAGTTTCACTTTATGCGGCTTCACTTGTCTCCTCCCGCCTTTATCAAGCCTTTGCAGTTTACTCGTGGCTTCAACTTCTAATCGGGCCAACGCTCACTGGAAGTTTACTTCTCTTCGCTCGACCTCTTCTCTCAGACTCGCATCCCGATACCATGCCAGATGGCATTTCTACTGGTGCTAGCATCGCCACCAAAGCCGCAGGAGCCATTCTATGAAGTTTTTTGTCTGTCCTCATCTATTCTGCCAAGGGGGTCTGGGGGCGAAGCCCTCAGGTATTTTTAAGGAGTCTGATATCAGACTCCATGCTTGCATTCCCTGCCTTATGCTCCGCGCATTATTAACTTCGACTTCCTCAGGTTTTAACTTTTTAACTTCCATTACGACTAACTTTCTCGGATCGCTAACATCAACTTCATTTAAGCATTTGAAAAACTTGCTGGTGATGGTGGTGGACCTTCCTTTGCTTCAAACATCAACCCTGAGCATGAGCTCTCAACTCAAAAGGAACACACTGTGAACAACCAATCCGCCGTCAATCAAGAACCCGAAATA
>CAIMNF010000262.1 GCA_903842755.1 Oligoflexia bacterium | reverse complement strand
CTCATATAGGCCTCATATTTTGATACTACAAACCCAGGCGCTGCTTTTGAATCACTTGATGCTGCGTGTGCGGTGCTTATGGCGAAAACTCCAACCAAAAGCGCAAGCATGCCCCCTCGAACCTCTAACCCCATACTTCTAAGGATGACATGCCTACCCGCTAAAATTCAACGATTTTTCAGCCAGGCTTCTAAGCTCTCTACCCACCGGCTTTTCCGCTCATCTTTTAGAAAAAACAAATAGATTTTTTGCGCGGGAATAATTTTTTCTGAGATCGGCTCTTCGATCATTTCTTGGCCGTGCGTTTCCCATGCTTGCGGTATCACGCCCCAGCCTTGGCGCAGGCGAATCAACTCGACGACACTAAACCAGTCTTCGACCTGACGGTGAATTTTCAAAGCGTCAAAATTCAATCCCATCCCCGATGCAAACTCCCGTAAATACGCCGAATGTGCCCCGTAAGCCACTACCGGGTACTGATCCAAGCGAGTTCGATCCAACTTCAAGGATTTATGGTGCACCAGCTTCATCGTGGACTGAAAAAATACCTTCGAGATCAAATCGTGCGATTCGTGCACGTGGGCGCTAACCGCCAGATCAATTTTACGCTGACGCAATAAAGTCATCGCATCCTCGGACGAAGTTTGAATCCATTCCAATGTTCCTGGAAAGGTAAAAGACAATAACGGCAAAAGTAACTCGCGTCTTCCCGCAATTCGAATATGCTGACTTTCTAAGTTCTGAGCCTGTTTTAAAATATGCTTGGTATCTTCATTCAACCGAAACAAGTTTTTTTGAACACACTTCACATACTCAATCCCCAGTCGCGTCAGGACCTTTTTTTTTCCTTGGAAAGTAAAAAGCTCGAATTCAAGAGTTTCTTCTAGTTTTTTCAGTTGAAACGAAAGGGCCGGCTGACTTAACCCTAAAGCATTTGCAGCATGCACCATGTCTTCGTGTTCGTAAAATGCCACCAAGGCCAAGAGAGCATCAAATCGGGGTAATGTCCGATAAAGCTCTTTGACATCGATTGGATTTTGAAAAGAAGAATGTGGCAGACTCATCGCGCACTTTCTAAATAGTAACTCACCCACGATAAATTCTCGGGGGTCTGGGCAATCACGTCGATCGGCTTGAAGTTACCAAAATCTGCGTGCTCGGTAAAAAGCCATTTGACCTGCGCCTCCGCATCAGGAAACTTGGACTTTAACCGTTTGAAGATTGAAACCAACGGTACCGCATTTTCTAGTCCCTGCGGCACTGTAGGTAGCCTTTGGGCTTCTGCCTCCGTGACTTTTAAAAAACCGAGTAACACGGACTCGGGAGTGTGGGTTAACTGAGCCAATTTTTCTGGGGTAAGGTCCCACTCTAAAAGAATGCGTCTGAGCCACTCGATTAAGGAATTTGTCTCAGGCGTTTCCATTCCTACCAGCCCAAGATGTAACTAAACATGAGCGGCGCTACGATCGTTGCGTCCGACTCTACAATAAACTTAGGGGTATCCACTCCGAGTTTAGCCCAGGTAATTTTTTCGTTTGGCACGGCACCCGAATACGAGCCGTAACTCGTTGTCGAATCACTGATTTGACAAAAATAACTCCACAATTTGGGGTGGCGATTCAAATCTTTTTCCAACATCGGAACCACACAAATGGGGAAATCTCCGGCAATACCACCGCCAATTTGAAAAAATCCCAAACTAGGCTTGCCTGCAGTTTTCTGTCCCCCAGTTAATTCGGTGTACCAATCTGCAAGAAACATCATGTACTCAATTCCCGTTTTTACGGTATGAACATTTTTCACCCGTTTTTCGATACAATAGGCCGCGTACATGTTGCCTAAAGTTGAATCTTCCCAGCCTGGCACAATGATCGGCAAGTTTTTCTCTGCGGCGGCTAACATCCATGAATTCTTAGGATCAATTTGGTAATGCTGCTTAAATTTACCCTTTCTTAACGCACGGTAAAAGTACTCATGGGGAAAACACCGTTCATTTTTGGATTCGGCCTCTAACCACTCCTCTTCCATAATGCGCCAGATTTTTCTCATCGCTTCTTCTTCCGGAATACACGTATCCGTCACCCGGTTTAAATTGCGCTTTAAAAGATCCAT
>CAIMNF010000261.1 GCA_903842755.1 Oligoflexia bacterium | reverse complement strand
ATGGTGAAGTGCCTGAAGGTCTTAAAAACAAACGATTATTATCACTAGATATGGGCGCTTTGATTGCTGGTGCCAAATTTAGAGGGGAATTTGAGGAGCGCCTAAAAGCGGTATTGAGTGATTTATCCAAACTAGAAGGCCAAATTATTTTGTTCATCGACGAACTTCACACGATGGTTGGCGCTGGTAAAGCCGAAGGGGCTATGGATGCGGGGAACATGTTAAAACCTGCCTTAGCCAGAGGCGAGTTACATTGTATTGGAGCAACCACCTTAGACGAGTATCGAAAATATATAGAAAAAGATGCGGCTTTGGAGCGCCGGTTTCAAAAAATTCTGGTCAAAGAGCCCACCGTTGAAGACACCATCGCAATATTGCGTGGTTTAAAAGAACGCTATGAAATCCATCATGGGGTAGAAATTACCGATCCCGCCATCATTGCAGCAGCCACCCTCTCCCATCGTTATATCAGCGATCGACAATTACCTGATAAAGCCATTGATTTGATTGACGAAGCAGGCAGTCAGATTCGAATGGAAATTGATTCCAAACCTGAAAGCATGGACAAACTCGACCGTCGCTTGATTCAGTTTAAAATCGAACGAGAGGCTTTAAAAAAAGAATCCGATGATGCATCCAAAAAACGTCTAATTGACTTAGAAAAAACCATTCAAACCTTAGAAAAAAACTATTCTGATTTAGAAGAGATCTGGAAATCTGAAAAAGCCCTGTTACAAGGGGCCAGTCATATCAAAGAAGGTTTAGAAAAAGCCAAACTTGAACTTGAAACCGCCAGACGTGCGGGAGATTTAACCAAAATGTCTGAGCTCCAATATGGCAGGATACCGGCTTTAGAAAAACAATTAGCCGAAGTATCCACCAACGAACCTCACACCATGAAATTGATGCGCAACAAAGTCACTGAAGAGGAAATTGCTGAGATTGTGTCTAAATGGACCGGCATTCCGGTTTCTAAAATGCTTGAAGGCGAAAAAGAAAAATTATTGCACATGGAACAAGCACTTCATCAACATTTGATTGGTCAAAATGAAGCCGTTGATGCTGTAGCCAATGCAATTCGGCGTTCCCGGGCCGGCCTGTCTGATCCCAATCGTCCCATTGGTTCATTTTTATTTTTAGGCCCTACTGGGGTAGGAAAAACAGAATTATGCAAGTCTCTTGCCATCTTCCTATTTGATACTGTAGAGGCGTTGGTGCGCATTGATATGTCAGAATTTATGGAAAAACATTCGGTAGCACGCTTAATTGGCGCCCCACCTGGTTATGTAGGGTATGAAGAAGGTGGGTACCTGACTGAGGCGATAAGACGGCGGCCTTATTCGGTGATTTTGCTGGATGAAATAGAAAAAGCCCACGCGGATGTATTTAACATTTTACTCCAAGTTCTAGATGACGGTCGTTTGACTGATGGCCAAGGCCGTACCGTAGATTTTCGCAATACTGTGATTGTCATGACTTCCAATTTGGGTTCACATTTGATTCAAGAACATCAATCCAAACCTTACAATGAGATCAAAACCATGGTAATGGATTTGGTGGCTCAGCACTTTCGTCCTGAATTCATCAACCGAATTGATGATTCGGTTGTATTTCATGCCCTCACCCAAAGTGAAATTGCTCATATTGCGACAATTCAAATTCAACATTTACAACATCGCTTAGCCGCGCAGAACATTTCGTTGAAGCTTAGTGCAGAGGCTTTGCAGTATTTAGCCGATCTAGGCTTCGATTCGGTATACGGCGCACGACCACTCAAACGAGTGATTTTACAAAAATTAGAAAATCCTTTGGCACAGTCTTTGTTAAATGGGCAGTTTAAACCCGGGGATCAGGTTACAGTGGCTTTGAAAAATAACGAATTAACGTTTATCAAAGAGCTTGGGACGCGCTGATAACTGCCCTATATTTCACTCTTACGAGGCATGCTACAAAACTTTTTCTAGGATGAATCATTTGCAGTGCTTAACAAAATTATCTGACTCAGAGGCTGTGTCTGAGTCACTATCGATCGGTTTTGAGTTTTCTTCGTAAAAATCTTCGGATATTTGCAATATCTGCTTACGAAAATTATCTACCACGGACGCCTGTAATTTGCAGCTTTTATGGACTGCAACCGCTTTAGCAGCCGTATAATTTAGTTCGTATTCTTTAGAATGAAATAAAAACCAATAT
>CAIMNF010000260.1 GCA_903842755.1 Oligoflexia bacterium | reverse complement strand
ATAAGAATTGAGCGCAGTAAGAAAAATCACGATTGAATTTCTTTTCACAAATTTTTGAACTTAATTTAAGGGGATTGATTGCCGGCTACAAGCTTGGAATTTCTTTTCGCGCATTCTTATGCCGAATAATCCGAATGAGGTGATTTGTAAAAGGATTTCTAAACTGAACTTGTTCTTTGAGCGTTGATTCCACTTTCGTTCAAACTTTGAATCCGATCGGGCATTGCGGGAAAGTAACTAGGGTAGCGGTTTGGCATTTCTAAAGATATTTCCTGCAATGACCTTAACCCCATTGGATAATGTGGGGTATGCTTTACCTGTTTCGTTGTTTCGAAGACGAACCCTCGCAATGATTTCCACGTATTCGAAGTGAGTAATAAAAAGCTCTGATCCAAAGTGATCGAGAATATGGGTTCCCTTTTTTAAAGGTGATCGTTTTCTTGCCTAGTCATCGAATGTGCTCAGGTTTGAATTAAAAGGCGGTACGAAGTATACTTCATTTCATGAGGCGATGACGCTATTTGGAAAGCATTATCAGAGCGCCAATGGCCTTCGCCGACGCTATCCTCGATTTCCGCTTCCCTAATTTTCTCGGAGATTCTTGATATAGCGATGCGAATTTACAATGCTTATTAAATGCGTTAAGTGTAATTGGTGTCTGTTTTGTTTGAATAATTGTTTAACTTTCTGAGTGGCAATTGAGGCGCATGATTTGACCCCAAACTCAAATTAGCGCATATTAGCCCGATGACTAACGGTTCACCCTTAAAAAGAATTCTCTGTTACGGTGACTCTAACACTTGGGGATACATTCCTAAGAATGGCGATGCGGTCAATCGTTATGCCCCCCATGTGCGTTGGACAGGGCAACTCCAAAAACTTGGCCAGGGAAATTTTCTCATTATCGAAGAAGGTTTGAATGGCCGCACGACGGGTATCGAGGACCCGGAATTTCCAGGCCGGAATGGGGATGATTATTTATTACCGTGTTTAGAGTCCCATTTTCCGTTAGATTTAGTCATCCTGATGTTGGGAACGAATGATTTGAAGCATAAATTTAATCCGGTGCCTGAAGTAATTGCTCAGCGAATGGCCGCGATGATTCAAAAAATACGGCAAGTGGCAAAGACCGAAAGTCGGAAACCGTCCCAAGTTCTATTGCTATCTTTGCCTAAGCTTTTGCTTGCTTATACCTACGATAAATTTATTTATCCCGAGTTAGAGGGAAACTTAGTAAAACTGAATCGCCTATACCGTGAACTTGCTGAGCGCGAGCGCACTCATTTTTTAGACATTGAAAATATAGTGCAAACGAGCCGTGTGGATGGGGTCCATTTGGATGAGGGGGAGCACGCAATTTTTGCAGCCGCTGTAATGGAAAAGTTAAAAACTGTCCCCCAACTCTGCTCATAAGTCGCTAAGGGGTTCTGCTAACTGATTAATATCTGGCCCAAATCTTGAATTATGCACGGTCATGAAGAATCCATGTCCACACTTCGACCCCAAAAAATCCCTATTTAACGCCCGTTTGATTGATCTCTCCAACCAATCCCCCAGTCCGAATGAACGAGTCATCGTCCGAATCGGCTACTACCGAAGGCGCTCGGATTGCAAAAAGATAGACCGATTTTTTTGTCGAGTCTGTAAACGCTACTTCTCGCGCGCGAGCTTTAGT
>CAIMNF010000259.1 GCA_903842755.1 Oligoflexia bacterium | reverse complement strand
ATTGTACTTGAATGAAGCTTGACTAGAAAAGCCGCCCGCAATTTGCAGTTTTTTTTGATCTTTCGCGAGCAAATTTTAGCGAATTACTCGTCGGACTCTTCCGACTTCAAACCTAAACTCACTTGAACGAGCAATTGATCGACTGGAGTAGACAACTTTTTTTCTGCATTGCAGCTTTTACAAGAGGGGACCAAATTATTCTTCGTACTTAGCCCACCCCGCGCCAGCGGCACCAAATGGTCCATCGTCAATTCTTTGGCGGCAAACTTCTTCTGACAATGGTGACAAATCCCCAAAGCGAGCTTTTGCTTCCACCAAGCGGTTTGCTTAAGCTCCCTGGCTTTGTTCCTTTCGCGCTTCATGCGCTTAGGATCGGTGTGCGCGGGATCCAAATAAAAATACTCGTTTTCCTTGACCATGATTTGGCTAGACCTTACCACACAAATAAAAAAAGGGCATGTCACCCGAGCTTCTCAGGATGGAACATGCCCTTCTCTCTCTCCGAATAAAAAATTCGAATCTTTTAAGAAATACTTTCCAGAAGCTTTTTTGCTTCCGTGTAAAATTTCTTTTTATTGGCCACCGGAGCGGCCTGATAAAGCCGGATAATATCATTGAGCTGCATATCTTGGCTGGAAACCGCTACCGCATTTGCGGCATCTTTTACCGAACCAAGAGCAGTAGCTGCTCTATTGACTTTCTTCCCTTTGGAGGTCGCCATAAAACTCTTAAAGTCGGCCCGAATGGAAAGATTTGCGGCCTGCAGCTCATCCATGGGAATTTCTAAATAGTTTGCAAGCTTTTCCGCCTTTTCCCACGGAAGTGGCGCACGACCGTGTTCAATGTTCGATACGAACTGAACCGAACACTTAACAGCCTTTGCAACATCCAATAGCCCAAGATTCTTCTCCAAGCGCTTTTTACGAATCAAATCCCCCAGGGGACCAAACGACCTTTTATCCGACGACTTTCCTTTAGGACGACCACGTTTCATATATCTCTCTCCTTTTTATTTTTATTTCCGACGAGCGCTCTCACCTGCTGCCGGAATGTTCTCTACTCAAAATCATTACGAGTACTGCTTCGTCACGAGTTAATCGATGGTGTTCATCAACGAAGCACCGAAGCGGGTTCAACTAATCACGTTGAACTTTATTTTTCAACAATAAAATTTTAATAATGTGCTTTTTTTGAACAAACTTTACTTAAAAAGCGTGCCAAAATGTTTCGCTCAACATTTTTACACACAAAGAGTGTTTATATAGAGGAAGGGGCGATAAGAACAAACCTAGGTCACTCGACGATAAAATGAAAACTGATACCGAAACGGCGAACTCAAATCGACCTGGGCTCGAACTTCGCGACGATCAAAGCGAAAAGGCTGCTCTGCACCGTTTTCTATTGCACATAAAAACTTACCGTCGCGGTAATAAGGAAAAGTCGTATCTCCTTCGACCACTTGTTCAATCTCCGTTAGCCAAACTTCATCCACCCACGGCATTGCCTGCTGATAAATTTGTGCCCCACCAATCACAAATAGGTTTTTTCCGGCTTCGCGCGCGTTTTGAATCTCGGCATCTTCGCTGGTCGTCTTAAAATAATGAAGGGCCGCTGCTAGATCAGAAAACCGCCTAACTCCAGCGGGGAAAGATAGTTCTTGGTCCCGAGTTAAAACTGCATTCACCCGATGGGGCAACGGCTTACCTAACGCTTCAAAGGTATTCCGACCCATGAGAACCATTTGCCCGCGAGTTGCGTCTCGAAAAAACTTTAAGTCCTCGGAAATATTCCAGGGTAACCCTTGCTTGAGTCCAATCACTCCGTTCCAGGCCACGGCCGCAATCGAGATCACCTTCATTAAACAGCCACCGGAGCCTTAATTGCGGGATGGGGATCATAACCGACCAAGGTAAAATCTTCGTATTTAAAATCAAAAATGGATTTTACATTTGGATTAAGCTTCATCGTAGGCAAAGGCTTCGGTTCGCGCGCAAGCTGAAGCTTGGCCTGCTCAATATGATTTGAATAAAGGTGGACATCCCCAAACGTATGCACAAAATCCCCTAGTTTTAGATTGCACACTTGCGCGACCATCATTGTAAACAATGCATAACTTGCAATATTAAAAGGGACGCCCAAAAAAAGTCCGCTGATCGCTGATACAACTGACAGGAAAGCTTCTGATCCGCAACGTAAAACTGAAAAAAAGCGTGACACGGTGGTAAGGCCATTCGCTCAATCTCTCCGACATTCCAAGCGCTTACGATTAATCTCCGCGAATCAGGATTCTTTTGAATCTGTTCGATCACGTTTGTGAGTTGATCAATTTTGCGGCCGTCCGCTGCAGGCCATGAGCGCCACTGCGATCCATACACTGGGCCCAAATTTCCGTTTTCGTCTGCCCATTCGTCCCAGATCGAAACCCCATTTTCTTTTAAATAGGCGATATTCGTTTCACCCTTAATAAACCATAACAATTCGTGGATAATCGAACGCAAATGTACTTTTTTTGTCGTGACCAACGGAAAGCCTTCGTTTAAATCAAACCGCAGCTGCCGCCCAAATAAACTTTGGGTTCCTGTACCCGTGCGATCTGTTTTTTTAGTTCCATGATCTAAGATTTCTTGCATCAAATTCAAATAGGCGCGCATCAATTCTCCTTGACGTCACCAGTCTGTCATCCTCGTTGCGAAATTGGAAGTCCCTTGCTACGTTTCTGTACAAGCCATGACCCAACTCAATCCTCCTGCTTCGTCCGCCGCTGAGCCTTTAAAAAAAACTCATCCCAAATATAAGGTCGACCTTTCCCGACTAAACGCAGAGCAAAGAAAAGCGGTCCTCCATACCGAAGGCCCACTTCTTATATTGGCGGGCGCTGGAAGTGGCAAGACCAGTACAATGACCCACCGAATTGCTCATTTGATTGCCGACAAATCGGTTTCCGCTAAAAATATCCTAGGTCTTTCGTTCACCAATAAAGCAGCCACTGAATTGAAAGAGCGTGTCAACGGCTTAGTCGGTAAAGTGTTAGGGAAAAGCGCTACTCAGGGACTCATTGTCTCGACCTTTCACAGTCTTTGCGTTCGAGTTTTAAGGGAATACGCGCCGCGAATTGGCTATTCCTCGACTTTTTCGATCTTAGACCCCCACGACCAAGAAAGTATCGTCCGAGAAGTTCTAAAATACGTTAAAATCGACGAGAAAAAATTTGATCCCAGTTGGATTCTTTTTCAAATTGGGCAGGCTAAAAACAAATTTCTGAGTGGCGACGATGCCCAATTGTTTTTTGACCAACTCAAAGGCCCAAAAGTCTCTTACGACGATTACTCGATCGCCGTTCAAAGTGTCTTTCCGCGCTATCAAGAGCGCCTAAAGTTGCAAAACAGCATGGATTTTGATGACCTTTTGTTCAATGCAGTGACGCTGTTAGAAACATGCCCGGATGTAAGAGAGATTCTGTCGCGTCGATTTCGCTACATTATGGTCGATGAATATCAAGACACGAATCCGTCTCAGTTCCGCTTACTTCAAGCGTTAACATGCTCGCATTCGAATATTTGCGTGGTGGGCGATGACGATCAAAGTATTTACGCTTGGCGTGGGGCTGATCCCGCTCACATTTTACACTTTGACCGTTCCTTTCCGGGAACTTCAAAAATTATTTTGAGCCAAAACTATCGCAGTACAGAAATGATTTTGAAAGCGGCCAACGAAGTCATTGCGAAAAACCAAAAGCGTTATCCGAAATCTCTTTGGTCGGAAAGGGGCACCGGATCCCCGCTCCATCTCATCGCGGTGGAAGACGATCGTGCGGAAGCGCAATTTGTGATGGATGAAATTTTAAAAAAGACCAGGGGTGCCGCAGGCGCGGTCAGTGAAACGTTCACGCCTGAAACAGCAGCGCCGATTGATTATAAGCGGTTTGCCATTCTTTTCCGCGCCAATGCGCAATCCCGTATTTTTGAAGAAGCACTCCGCCTTCACCAAATTCCCTATAAGCTTGTGGGTGCCATGTCGTTTTTAGATCGAAAAGAAGTGAAGGACTTGCTGTGCTATTGGAAGCTCGTTCAAAATCCCAATGACGATGCTGCACTCCGAAGAATCATTAATTGGCCGGCGCGGGGGATTGGCAAGGCTTCGCTTCAATTGGCCCACGAATTTTCGGTGCAAAACGGGGTGTCTTTTTTCCAAGCGTTAAATTCGCCTGAAATTCAAGCGCAATTAACAGACCGAGCGAAATCGGGTATTGAGCGATTTAAAGTTTTGATCGAATCCATGCGAACAGACCTAGAAAAGATTACCTGCGAGGACCCTCAATACCTTACGTTAGTCTCGGAATGGGCAAAGCGCACCCTCGATCAAATCGGAATGAAAACCGCGCTTTTGGATGACGAAGAAGACCCCGTTAAAGCCCAAAAGCGTTATGAAAATATTGAAGAGCTTGCCAGTGCAATTGGGATGATGGAAGCCCAGGACCACTTTAAATCTGGGGTAGATGTACTTCAGGAATATTTAGGGCAATTGATTTTAAATTCTAAAGAAGACAAAGAAGAAGACCAAAGCGGGAAAAATGCCCTAACGTTGATTACCTTGCATGGCTCAAAGGGCCTTGAATTCCCGATCGTATTTTTAGTGGGCCTGGAGGACGGGTATTTACCGCACCAGCGAACCATTGACGAGGGGACGGATTTGAGCGAAGAGCGCCGCCTTTTTTACGTCGGCATGACCCGCGCCCAGGACGAACTTTATTTAATCCGTTCAAAACACCGGGTCCGTTATGGCAAGCCAGTCCCGCGAAATCCTAGCCGATTTTTAAGCGATATTCCGGCCGAGCTGACCTTAGAACGAGACGAGTCCTCTACCCCGGAATTCAAATCCGAAGAGGCACTGCGTAAGCACGAGGAAGAAGTGACCAACTTTTTCGAAGAAATCAAAAATAGATTAAAAAAGAATTAAAGTTCACGCCGAGTCAACTCCGAATGAATTTTATGAGGGAAAGGAACTTCCTTTTACCTCGTAAGCATTAATAAGGAGTACGTTTTATGCGGTATCATTCATTTGTTCTGGTTTCTATTCTTCTTCCCCTCACGATTAGTTTAAGCAGCTGTGGCAAAAAAATTGCGATTTTAAAAGGCGTGGATGTTGAATCCACCCTTCAAGGGGGGCACGACTGGGTTACGCTAGACGCAGTCCTTTCCTTAGGTTCATTAAAACTTCCTGGCGCAGAAATTGGCATTCAAAATCCAAAGACGGGCGTGCCGATGGGTACAGTCACTTATTCCGCGCTCCAGGATGGAACAAGTCAAGTGGGGTTAAGCATTGACCTTACTCAGGCCAGTCAGCTTGATCCACGTTTGGGGACTTCACTTCCCAATGCGCGAGAACTGCCCGCTAGTCTTGGAGTAGGCACCACCTCCATCATCGGAATTCCGATTTCCACTGAATCACGTGTTTATGTGGGCGGCAGCCTGAGTGCTGATCTTTACCTGGGGATCGCCCTGGGAATTCCAGCGCTTGACTCGGTCACCGGTAAAATTCCGCTCTCGTTGAATTTGTTCCTTCCTGTCCCTTTTTCGGCCCAGGTTTTGGGGGTGGGTGGGCTCTACACGAGCTCCGTTAAGGGCGAAAACGGAATAGGAATTTTTGTTCGAAAAACGGCTGTTTCCGCAAACAAACCTACCACTCCCGCGGTGACGTCCGTGAGTGAGGTGGAGCACGTCGACACGCTCACTGCGCTTAAATTAAATCGCCTCATGGGCACCTTATGCTGTCCGCGCACGGGTGACACAGTTTGAGGTTTTAATTTAGATAAGTTCCTGTGAACCGTTCAGAACCTCTTGAGTCCAGTGTTTTCTTCTCTTATCTCGAGTAAATTGTCTAGCCTCCTTTCTACGTTGCGAGAGT
>CAIMNF010000258.1 GCA_903842755.1 Oligoflexia bacterium | reverse complement strand
AGAAGCGACGAAAGTATTTGATGGGGCAGTAACTTAAAAGAAAGTTACTTGCCTGACCAGAACCGTTATTTTTTTAAATAACAGCTATTTACTTTTTCAAACAACTCCTGTAATTCTCCCGAACGAAGGATGGAAAATGAAAATGAAAACAATCGCGCTCTTTTGCACTTTGCTAATCGGAATCACAACTTTTGCAGATATTCGGTGGCCAAGAAAATATGCAACCTACACGGGCCAAAAAGCTGAACACATTATCGAGCGACTTAAAGCTTCCGGTAAAACAGTCGAGCCTGCGGCAGACTGCCCTACTCAAGGGTCAATCGAAGGGTTCGCTCAGCAACACTGGTACAGCTGGAAAAAAGATCGAGCGATCTGCAGAGTAAACACCACCGACACAAGCCAAGAATACTGCATTTTTACAATCGATGATAGTGGTACACGGGCAAGCGACGCCGCAATTGCAGAGAGTCTTGCCTGGGCGAACGAAGAACTCGCTACCAAATCAACCTGCGTATCGCTCTCGGATTTGCGTCATGCCGATGCAGCAACGCCTTCAAACTAACCCGGGCGAGTTCTCCTTTTTTAGAACACTGGACCATGGTCGCTCCCACGTCCTTCGCAGGAGTTTACAGTGGCCATGGCTTGCTCAGATTTACCGAAACAGTGCGCACCGAACATTGCTCCTGTTTATGGTTAGTCTTACCGTGAATAGTTTTATCCTGGTGCGCTGGCCTTTCGTTGCGTTTTGGATTGCGCCGCTGCTGTTCGGAATTCCGCACCTGTTCACCAGCTTTCGGTATTCGCAACCGGGAACTCATCCGCCCAGACAAGCCATCGCTTTCGTTCTCTTGACCACCATTGCAGCAGGAGTAGGTTTTGCCTGCTCCACCACCATGGCCTTAAGTGTAGGCTTGATGATGTCCGTACTTTGGCTAGCCTATAGTCAAAACAGCATCCGACCTTCCGTCATTACGGGCCTTGGGATACTTCTAACCGCCATTTATTTCATTCCGCGTGAAACCAGCTTGGTTTTGCTGATTGGCCATAACTTTTTAGCTTTTCTACTTTGGAACCGTAAGGCCAAAACAAGGGAGCAGAGAAAAACCGTGTTTTTTTCATTCGCCCTGATGGTCGTTGCTATTGGGCTACTGATTCTTTACGCACCCTTCGTTCCCGAGGGAATTACCGAAAGCTTGTTTTCGGGCCAAAGTAGTCCTTTTTTAAACAAAATGGTCATTCTTTTTTTGGTTTCTCAATCGGCCCACTATTTTATTTGGCTGAAGGCGATTCCTGATTACGCCTCCAGCAGCGCGACTCCGGGGGGCTTTGCCTTTACGTTCGTGCAATACCAAAAAATTTTTTCTGTTCCCACCTTAGTGGGTGCATTGATCATTGGAGCCTTACTTTGGCTCACTGTTTTTTTAGAAAACCTAGACTCTGCCCGCACGCTTTACCTCGGAATTGCAACCTTCCATGGGCTTTTCGAAATTATGGCATTACTGTCTCCGCATTCTCCAGTCCTGTTTTCAAGACCCATCAGAAAAGCCTATGGATTGCTCTGATCAAGCCCTTGTTTTCCTTTACTCTAAAATCAATCCCCGCTGCGCCTTTCTTTTTTCAGGTTACGAGCCGTTAAATCTTCCAGGCTTTGGCCCGTATTTATTGCTTTTTGCTCTTACCAACTTATTAGAGTTTCCCATTTATGCGATCGCGCTTCGCTCACTGCATTTGCCCTACAAAAAAATTCTCCAAACGGTGCTCCTCATCAATACGCTTACCCACCCCGCCGTCTGTTTCGTTTTTCCATTTTTAGCACACACCTTCCATTGGACGTATTCTACCGAAATCATTGCTTCCGAAACGTTTGCTCCGCTCATCGAAAGCATGGCATTGCTCCTTCTGTTTCAGGAAATGACCGTGGGTAAAGCGGTGGCCGCCGGCATTAGCGCTAATTTATTTTCATGGGTTTTTGGGGGATATATTTTACAGTTTTGACTTGTAGAATCGAATCTTTTTTAAAAATGGAGCGGGAAAAGGGGCTCGAACCCTCGACCTCCACGTTGGCAACGTGGCGCTCTAGCCAACTGAGCTACTCCCGCTTATTCAATAAAGATTAATAAAGGTATATCGGTTACTGGAACGATGGTCAAGCAATATGTATTGATTGAGCATTCCCCCTTCGATAAGCTTAAGCTTATGAAAATTTACACAAAAACTGGAGACTTAGGCGAAACCTCACTTTTCGGCGGCGAACGCGTTAAAAAATCGCACCCGCGCGTTCGCACTTACGGAACTTTAGATGAGGCGAACTCGACCTTAGGCTTGGCCATCGCTTCGTTTCCCGCTGCCCCACTGGGGGCTGAATGGAAAGAGTTAAACAACTGGCTGACCCTCATCCAAGAAGAGCTCTTCCACGTGGGTTCCGAGCTTGCGTCTCCACAAGCACCAGCTCATCTTACCTTGGTCGCAGAACCCCACATCGCCAGACTGGAAACGCAAATCGACCAAATGGAAACCAAATTAGAACCCTTGAGAAACTTTATCTTACCCGGGGGAAGCTTGGCCGGCGCAACTCTCCACCTTACCCGTACGATGATTCGCAGGGCGGAGCGCGAATGCGTTGACTTGAGCCAAATCGAAACCTTACGGCCCGAACTAATTCGGTACCTAAATCGCCTCAGCGACTACTTGTTTGTAGCAGCACGCTACCTCAATAAGCTCAGCCATGCTCCCGAACACCAGTGGATTCCGAAGAAAAAATAACGAATTATTTTTTAGAAGGCTCGTCTGACTTGAGGTCGGGATTGGCTGCATCTTCACCCTCAGCCGCTTTGGGGGCGTCCTTCATATTACAGTGTTTGCAATTTTTAGCGTTCTTCTTGCAGACCTTACATTTTTTACAGTCTTTTAGTTTACAATTTTTCTGATGGTGTTTGCATTGGGTACATTCTTCGTCTTTTGAAGAGGCTTTGTCGGAAGGGGCTTGGGCTTTGTCCGCAGCCTTTTCAGCCGTTTTTACCGTGGGACTCGCCTCATCCGCATGGGCGCTATTGAGCGACACTCCACCAGCCGCTATCGCTAAACTTAAAACAAAAATTACCTTTACCTTCTTCAATGCATTCATGAACTACTCCTTATTTTTTAAACAAATGTAAACGAAAACTCCGTTAAACGCAATTCGCGAAACCTTTAGGCAAGAATATCGATTCTTGCCCTTTTCAGAGTGCTCAGCTATAGTGGCCGGCAGGGTTCTACGCACTCATAGCACAATTGGATAGAGTATCTGACTTCGGATCAGAGGGTTTCAGGTTCAAGTCCTGATGAGTGCGCCATTTTCCCTTTGACTTCGCTTCTAGATCAATTAACTTAATAGTAACATGAATTTTTCTTCAGTTTTTGGCTTTCTGGTCGCAATTGGGGTGATTTCATTCGCCGTGATCGAATCGCACGGCGGAGGCATGTTTTTAAACATGCACGGAATTACCATCGTGTTGGGAGGAACGTTTGCAGCCGCGTGCATTTGCTTTCCTATCCCGCGCATGATTTCGCTGATTGCCGTAGCAGCAAAACGAATCTTAGGATTTAAAGGCGTAAATTATTCCGCAGTCATCACCGAAGTCATTGGCATTGCAGAGGGCATGCAACGCGATCCTAATTTTGTAAAATCGGCGGTTGGGTCTGTAAAGGAGCCCTTCTTAAAAGAAGGGCTGGAATTGATTATTAACGGCGCTTCTGAGGAACAACTTCAAGACATTCTCAGCGCGCGCATTGAGACCTTCAAACGAAGACAAGCGGAAGAAATCAATATGTTTAGCGTGCTTGGAAAATTCCCACCCGCGTTCGGACTTCTGGGTACCACGTTTGGCATGGTCGCACTCTTGGGCGAGCTGGGCTCGGCCGATGCACTTAAAAAAGTCGGTCCTGCAATGGCCGTCGGCTTAGTAGCTACGCTTTATGGAATCGCTACGACCAACTTTGTGTTTGTTCCGATCTCGGAAAACTTAAAAGCAGCAAATTCGGAAGCCCAAGCTGCGCGTAAAATGATCTTAGATGGGCTGTTGCTCATTAAGCGAAAAACACATCCGGTATTGGTCGAAGAAAAAATGCGCTCATACCTCCTCCCCAGCGAGCGATTAAAGCTTAAGAAAAGCGCATAATGGCCACAGAACATGCTCCCCAAAATCCTCACGAGGAACATGAAGAACCCCATCACGAAGAGGGCGAAGGCAACTGGCTGATTTCTTACGCTGACATGATGACCTTGCTAATGGCTTTTTTTGCTTTGATGTATGCACTCTCCCCCCAGCAAACTTCAAGCGCAACAAGCTCCGCAGTGGCTGCACAAAATGGTGGGCCTACAAAACAAATGGATAATGGAGAAACGAAAGGACAGGCTGCAGGACAGTCCCAAGGCCAAACCCTTTCTCAAGCTCAAGCCGCCAATGCCGAAGCAAAAGAAAAAATGGAAATTGTTCAAGAAAGTTTAGCGGAAGCCGTCGGAGGAAAAGTAAACAAGCCCTTCAAAGACCTAGCCGATAAGCTCGAAAAAATGATTAAGGAAAATCATCTGGAGAATCAAGTAAAGGTGGAAAGCTTCCTTTCTTCACTATCGCTCAAATTTATTGGCTCTACTGTTTTCGGAGATGCCCAATCCGAATTGAATCCGGAACTTGTTCCTGTCGTCGACAAAATGTTGGCACTCATTGCAACCGAAGCAAAAGAAAACATGGTCACACTAGAAGGCCACACCGACGATCGCCCCATCGTCTCAGAACGTTTTCCGTCGAACTGGGAGCTCTCTGCTCAACGTGCGGGAACGCTTGCGCGAATGCTAGAAAAGGATGGCCTAACCCGCGATAAAATTTTAGTGGTAGGCTACGCCGACTCCAAACCCGTCGCTCCAAATCGTAATGAAAAGGGCGAACCCGACCCGGTTGCGCAAGCTAAAAACAGAAGAGTCGTCGTTCAGCTACTTAAAAAATAAACCGAAGTATAATCAATTGATTTTGACGATATTTTTATTGCACTTGGTCACCTAGTAGTGATAGTCACTTCAACATGAAAATTTCTGCTCTTTTTTCGCTAATTCTGTTATTAAACACACCACTGACGTCCTCTGCCAACACACCGATTTATGGTAAAGTTTTTAATGATGTAGATCGCACTCAAGTCTTAACCCATCTTAAAGAAATGACTGGTGTATTGCCGATTATCGTAGACGATAGAGTCCTTTACCTGACCGATCGATATTCTGCTGAGTCCAAGGCGAACTTCAGGAAATACTGGACCAAAACCATGTCCGCTTATGGTTTAACGGTACAGGAGATGCCTTACACAACTCAACACAGTACAATCGAAGCAAAGGGACATAACCTAGAAGCGATTTTACCGGGCAAAGTCAAAGACTCGATCGTCATTATCGTCCATTACGACAGCATGGGCGCCCCCGGCCACGAAACATTTAATCCAGCGGTCGATGATGACATGACGGGAATGGCCACTCAAATCGAAACCGCTCGCGTCTTGACCCAATACAAAGACAACCTCCATTACACGGTCCGCTTTGTAGCCGCCGACTTTGAGGAATGGCCAACCCCAGGCCTAGAAGGCGCGCGGGAGTATGCAAAATACTTGAAAACATTGTCTGAAAAAGAAAACTTTAAAATCATCGCCGCGATAGACGACGAACAAAGCGGCTGGAATTGCGCGAAAGAAAATAAATGTTTAGACAAAACCACCATCCCGAAATTACTGATCAATGATTGCTCCACGGACCATAAGTATGAATCTAAGGCCCTCAGTGGCCAGTTTGCGTCCGTCATTCAAGAGTTTTCCACTCTTCCTGTCGTCACGGCCTGT
>CAIMNF010000257.1 GCA_903842755.1 Oligoflexia bacterium | reverse complement strand
CGGCTTTTTTGAATTGCGGGATGGAGTGAACATTAAACCTAAATACCTGATTTTCTTGATCTTGATTTTAAGCCGCAGTTCCGTTATTCTCCAGCCGAATGAAGTCTAAGAATTTTGTACTTTTCGGATTAATGCTTTCGACCTACGCCAACTTTACCCATGCCTCAGAGAGTTTCTTTAGGTTAAAACGTGCGAAGCAATGTTCGAGCACTTTAGATCTGAATCAAGAATCAGAATATCAAGTGACCATTGGTCATCAGGAGTTTCCCGCAACAGCTCAATTCGTTGTTGTTCAAGGTAAGAATTTTGCCATCACTAAACACGAAGATCCCTCCAAAGCAGTTAGTATTGGGTATTCCTGGGATATAAACGATATCTCCATTTGGAAAACGGAACAGCGAAGTGTAAACCCAGTTCTAATTTGGCGATACGATGAACCCTCCCAGCAATTTAAGAGAGTTGACTTCGAACTTCCCCCGAGTTCCGGACGGATCGAAATTACCCAGTCCAGAACGGATGATCAAGCGATCTTCCTCTCGTACTCCTATTACCGAAATGCGAGTTCAGAAGCCTTTGAATTAGTTCCTGTTCGAAAGCCGCTATTCTTTTTATTCGGTGCAACCCACAACTTCGATCGAATCGTTGAAATCCCACAGCCTTAAGACTGCGGATTGAGTGAGTGCTGTTCGACGTTTATTGGTTTATTCTATTTCAGTATGAATCCCTCCAAAAGTCGACTAATAAAACTCGCTCTTCTGCCCTGCCTATTTGCCCTGGGATTTGGGGTGGATTACTGGTTGAATCCTTTTCCCCAAGTTAAACAAGAAACCAGCCCGACGGAATTTGCCCTGGTTGAGCCTTACTTAAAAAGCCCTGAAACGGGATTGATCCTCATCGCTCGGTCTAAAGAAGAGCTTTTGCCCGAATTTTTCGGTTTTACGAAGTTGAAGGATGTCACCGAATTGGACTTCGAGCTGCAAGCCGCTCCGGGTTCCATTTTAGGACAAGCGGACTATGAGCAAACGCAAACAGTCTCCCTCCACCACTCTTGGGCTAAAACTTTACCTTTTAAAATTTTGGATGGAACCCCACTCAAGCGTGGAACGTATCACTTGACCCTGAAAGCCCATCCAACGGGCGAAATTCTTGCTTCCCGGCAATTTGAAATCGGAATCCAGTCGCTGCCCCATTTTTATGAACGCTTAACTTTTGCGCAATCGGAACTTGCCCATCAAGCAAAGCAAGAGGCGATCGAAATTCGGCAAATTTTGGATTCATTTCAAGCGCAAATCCAGGAAGCCCATGTAGGAACTAACCCATCCCCGGAATGGCTTCGCTTTCAGGACCAGCTCCTCCAAAAAATAAACTCCACACTAAACGATCCCGAACGACCTGGATTAGTGTTTCGAAAGCTCTTCAAAGATTTAGTGAGTGCAGACCAACTCCTTCGAACAACTCCGCTTACGGATGAAGAAATGAATGCCGCAAAAAAGAAAGTACAGCAGGTCCGGGGTGAACTTTGGCGATCTCCCCTAGGCAGCGCGCCGATCGGAGACTAGAGTGTTCTGCGAAGAAGGGATTGATCGGGATGCGCGCCAAAAGACAAACGTTGGCTTGTGAACTGCAACCAGGGCGCACACTACGCGAAACCAGCTCCAAGAAGTTTTGCCTTGAACTGAAATAAAGCTGGGCGCCCAGTAGGCAACATGAAAGCGCTTTCTAAAAAGGATGAGTCCCTCTGCATTGTAGAACCGCTTAAAAACAGCGGCCATTGCGTGCGTCACCTGAAGAAACAGTCTTGGTTTGTGGTGACCGATCACCTCAGGGGTATTGAAGTTGGATTGAATCGACACCAATGGAACCAAGCCCAGACTCACGCGCTCTGCGCCCTTGCTGTGAAGGAACGCCATCGACTCTAACGTTAATAACTCGCCTGTGCCGCGCGGCGCTTGAGCAGAAATCCACATGTCCTCTAAATACCAGCCCTCGGTATTTCCGATTGGGGTCGCGATCATCACGCCAATGACTCGGCCCGAAGAGTTTCGCGCTAAAAAAAATCGCCGCTCATCGGCCAATTTCCAGGGGTCCGTTTTTAAAAGAAAACCGCGCAAATCAATAAGCGTTTGATGATGAAACTCGTTCTCCAAATCCTGAACTTGCGTTCTCAAGGATTCATTTTGAATAATTTGATGAGGATAAATTGCCTGAACCGAAACACCCCAGCGAACGGCTTGATTTTTTGCCGCGCGGATTCCCTTTCCTCGATTTCCAGTGGGCAAAAAATTGCTTAGGTTTACCCAGGGCTCCACGCCAATTTGGAGGTTAAAAAAACCGTGGGAATTGAGAAAGGCCGCAAATTTCTCGCCAATGGATATAAACGCGATCGGTCCTGGCTTCAACCCTACCGCGAGTTCCTTCATTGCTGTCGTGCACTCCCCCCAATCAAACTTCTTGCCAGCTAAATGCTCTGGGGGTAACGGCTCAAGTGCCACTAAATTGACACCCCATTTTCGCACCACCGCAAAGAGCCAGCCACCCGAACTTTCGTAAAAGTCAAAGTCAGACACCACCCAAACATAGTGCGAGGAATTAAAGGCAGCGATGCGTAATCGATTTAATACTCGTGCTTGATCTACCTTCTTCAATTTCAGAGTCCTTCCCTTCTGGGTGATCGGTCAAAGATAAATAGACCTTTAACTATTCCAGGTCCGTCGCTACACTGTCCATATTGAAGTCAATTATCCTTGTACCGCTTGTCAGTGGGTTGACCTTTTTTTTCGCCCCTTCAAGCCATGCACGTATTTATGACCTATACCGAGCCGATTACCCCAAGGGCGCATTTTGCTCGGTCATCGGAGGCGCGTGCTCGGCCGACTTGACCTTAACCAACTCGTTTTTCGAAAACCCAGCTTCCGCAGCAAACCGCAAAAATGCCGATTGGGATTTTGACGCCGACTACGAAGGCTCGTCCAACTTAGAGCCTGGAATGAAAGGCACTAACTCGGTCGTGGAGTCTACCTTTATGGGGGGAGTCGTCTATAACTTTGGTGAGTGGGGCGGCGGCTTTGCATTTTCAGGCTATTTAAATTCGATTAACTCACAGGTGAGTATCTCTGATTCACAAAACATTACCCACGAAATCCCCGTACTCACGCAAGCAAATAACTTTTCATTGAATGTTCCCGTGGGAAAAGAACTTTCTGCGGGCACTTGGGTGGGCGCCTCTTTCTTTTCAAATCTGTATACGCAATCCATTTCCGTTTTTGACAACTCGGGCGCGTCCCACAACAGTTCGGGCTTGGCCTTGGGTTTTAGCGTTGGCGCAATCCATCAAATAAACTCCCAATTTTCAATCGGCTCCTGGTTCAAAAGTCCTGCAACGAACTATTTAAGCCTGTCCGTGTCTAAAAGCCAACAAGGGACCACCTTAGCATATTCCGAAGATATAGCGCTCCACTACCCATGGATTCTTGCGGGTGGACTTTCGTACAAACCGACGCACTCGCGGAATGAATTTTTCTTTGATCTTGATCTCGTTGGTCCAACCGCCAATGGAAGCCAGCTCACCTACGACACTTTTTCTGCAGCGATTAACCAAACCGTGATTCGAAATAAAGGACAGTACGCCATCATCGAACCGCGATTGGGCTACCGACGGCCCCTGTTTGACCATGACCGCGGCACTCTCCACGCAGGGACTTATTTAGAAACCTCACGGTGGGAAGGTTTACCGAGCCGCCTTCACTTGACGGGAGGAATTTCTTATTTTGCCCGAGAATGGTTAGAACTTTTAGGCGGTGCAGATGTGGCCAATAATTTTTTCCAACTTTTTCTGACATTTCGATGAAAGGAACCAAATGAAATTTGCACACTTCCTCTTATCTTTATTTCTTTTGACGAACCTGGTTGGCTGCGGCGATTCGTGCTCGATGTTGGACAAGCTTTTTAACGATCCTTCTTGCCACAAATTAGGGCTTTCCGTTTCCAAGTCCGTGGCTGCGTTTGGAACCGCCTGCAGCGGCTCACCGAACAGTAAACAAGTTCAAGTCAACTGCCCCGCGAATACGGGAAGCACCCAGCAATGCACGTCCGTATCCACCGGGTTCCCCGTGTACGTGATCTTAGTCAGCAACAATGCGAACGGCTCCTTTATCGACAGCACCGGAACCACTTATTCCAATTGCCGCGCTTTAATTCAAGATTTTTGGAACGGAATTGTCCAAAATGTTCAAGGCTTTTATTATTCGGACAACAGCTCGGCCGCCGACACTCTTACGTGCAGTGACACTTCTGGCTGTAGCATTAGCACGAGCGATAATTGTATCGCGGGTTGGAAAAACGGCACCCTCAATGGAACGGCAAGCTTTACCACCAACCAGCATTTGCTAGCTTGCGTTTACATTGATGACTCCGACTCTGCCACACAACCCCCACCCGCGCCCGCTGCCGTGGGGAGCTGGGACGGATCGCTCCTTCAGGTCACTGTTCCCGGTGGTACTTCCTTTAATTTTTCTACAGGGTGGGTGGATGCGTATTGAGCCCAGAAATTTTTCCCCAATCGATTTCTTCTTTATCCCACTGCTTCAAATAAGCATTGGTCTTAGAGAAAGGTTTGGACCCAAAAAAACCACGATACGACGAAAGCGGCGATGGATGCGGCGATTCGATCACCGCGTGAACGACTAAATTAATTTTTTCTTTAAATTTCTGCGCATGACTTCCCCAAAGGATGAACACCATCGGGTCGGCCCGATTACCTAAAAGAGTCATCACTCGATCCGAAAACTTTTCCCACCCTTGATTTCGATGCGAAAGAGGCTCACCCGCGCGAACGGTTAAGACGGTATTCAATAACAAAACCCCTTGCTGAACCCAACCGGTAAGGTCAGAATGATCTGGATTAATCTCGATTCCTAAATCGCTTTTCAATTCTTTAAAGATGTTTTGCAAACTTGGCGGCTTAGGTTTGCAATCGTTGGGAACGGCAAAACTTAAGCCCATCGCTTGCCCTGCGCCGTGATAAGGGTCTTGCCCTAAAATGACCACTTTCACTTTAGAAAAATCAAGATCACGAATTGCGCGGAAGCGATCTTTTGCCGGTGGATATACACTCTTTTTTTCGTTTGCCTCTTTGTCTAAAAATTGCGTGAGTTCTACAAACCAACTTTCTTGAAAGGTGGGCTGCAGTTTATTTTTCCATTCATTAGGCAAATTAAAATCGACCATTGGCCAACCAATACTCTTTAATTTCTACGGCTTGGTTTTTAATTAAATCCATTTGGTGGTTCACCACCCAGCTCGCGGGGAAAAAATATTCCCGGCTTCCCGCCCGGATTCTTACCCCGCGCTGTAAATGAACATGATTTTCGTTTGGATCGTAATCCTGCGGCAAATCTGGACTTTTCGTGGTCCCTGCGGGTGCAACCGGATGAATCCTTAGTCCCTCTAAACCTTGAAGTTCGTCCTCCAAAAAATACAACAAGTATTCAATATGAATATCCATCGACACGGTTCGCATGCCGAAAAATCATTGCTGAAACGGGTTCAGTTGGCAAATGAATTGCGCTATAAAGAATCATGCAGTCTTTAAGCACAACCCCGTTTCAATTTAAAGCAATCGGGACGATTCAAAGCTGCTTTAAGGAAAAATTTGGGGTTCCCAGGCAGTCCCTAATGATCCGCGAGGCAAGAGCTATTTTGAAACTAATCCCCGAGCCTTTGTTTCGCGATTCTTTAAGGCATTTGGAGGGGTTTAGCCATGTTTGGGTTATTTTTGTTTTTCACGAGCACCTTTCGAACGGCCAAGCCCCTGCCGAAACAGAAGGACCGCCTACCACCGAATCGCCCCAGTCCCTCCGCCTACCGTGGCGCGCTCTAATCTCTCCGCCGCGGATCGACGCGCCAGAAAAAGTAGGCGTCTTCGCCTCCCGTTCGCCTCACCGTCCTAATCCAATTGGTATGTCCGTAGTAAAGCTCGAGCAAATTGACTTTCAAGCTCCCGGAGGAATTGAATTGCACCTGAGCGGAGTCGATTTGTTAGACGGAACTCCCGTTTTAGATCTGAAGCCTTACGTCCCCTATGCAGATCAGATTCCAGACGCGACGCCGGGTTGGACCGAAAGCAAAATTCCGCAATATTCGGTGCAATTTTCAGACGCGAGCTTAGCGGTGATCGACTCTTACCGTGACCAACATCGGGCCCGCACGGGCGGAGATTTAAAGACCTTGGTCACGCAATTGCTAAGCTTTGATCCGCGTCCGACCTCGCAGCGAAAAGCAATGCCAATCGCTGCCGAAGAAAACGAGGGACGACCGTTTGCGTTTCGCATTTTAAATTTTGATGTGCATTGGAAAATCAAAAATAAAGGCATTTGGGTGACCGAAGTGCGCGTGCTTACTTTCGATTAGGCGGAGAAAAACGCTTCGGAGCCGATCCAGGTTTCTTCGCATGATTTTTTCGCGGTTCCGCTCCGTTGCTTGGACGATCGATTTTTCTCCCTAACGTTTTCTCCACTTTGTTCAACGTTAAGTGATCCCGATGCGTGACAAAACTGGTGGCTTTTCCTTCGCTTTCGGCGCGGCCGGTGCGCCCGATTCGATGAATATAATCGTCTGCATCGCGCGGAAAATCATAGTTAATCACATGGGCAACGGCATCCACGTGAATTCCGCGACCGACCACATCGGTTGCAATCAGGACTCGATACTTTCCGCTTTTAAAATCAACCAGCGCTTCTTCGCGCGCCGCTTGCGGCAAATCCGAATGCAATTGAGTGGCCTGATGAAACCCTCTGTTTCGCAAGGAGCGCCACAATTTGGCAGCACTGTCTTTGGAGCGACAAAACACAATCGTTGTTCCGGGCTCATCGTACAACAGGTCTTCGAGTTTTTTAAACTTGGTCTCTTCTTCGGTAAAAATAAATTCTTGCTGTACAGTCACCGCAGCCCGGGTCGGCTTGCCGATTTGAATCCGTTCCGGTTGGTACAGGATTTTTTGCGCAAGCTTTTCCACTTTAGGTGAAAGAGTTGCCGAAAAAAGCAACGTCTGCCGGTTGGGCGAGGTCTGGCTTAAAATTTGATTCAGCTGATCTGCAAAGCCCATGTCGAGCATTTTATCGGCTTCGTCCAGCACCAGCACTTCTAGGTATTCTAGCCAAATATTTCCCCGCTCCAGGTGATCACAAATCCGTCCTGGCGTGGCCACAATAATTTGGGGGTAATTGCGAAGCTCGACTTCGTCATTTCTTAAAGGCGTACCCCCAATCAAGGCCACCGATTTAATTCCCAAAGGATCACCAAACTGATTTAACACCGCTTGGGTTTGTAGCGCAATTTCGCGGGTCGGGGACAGCACCAATCCGTAAGTTCCTTGCCGGCCAAATACCCGCTCCAGGATCGGAAAACAAAAGGCCGCCGTTTTGCCCGTTCCCGTTTGTGCAGATACGACCAAATCCTTGGATTGCAAAGCACTAGGAATCGCCCCCGCTTGTACTGCTGTTGGGCGTTCAAAACCGCTTTTTGTGATGAGCGTAATTAATTCTTCTCTAAGACCTAAAGACTGCCACGTCTTGTTGTCAGTTGCATTTGTGGTCATTTCGTTGTTTTATGTTAGCACACAATTGGAGGTTTAGGTGACATTTAAATGGCTTGGAAAATCGGCAGACGGAAAAACCATCACCCTTAGGCAATTAGAACTCGCACATTTCAAATTTCCCGCTTATTTTACCCCGGAATGGGAGGCCTTACACGCAACCGAAATCCGCGTCGGTGCGGTCATCGACATTGAAAGCACAGGGCTCTCCAATGAAAAAGACCAAATTATTGAAATCGGTGTCCGCCAATTTAAATTCAACCGGGTGACCGGCGAGCTTTTGAGCTTAGAAAAGCACTACTCCGGTTTTCAAGACCCGGGTGAGCCGCTCTCGGAAGAAATCAAAGCATTAACCGGCATTACCGACGAACAATTAAAAGGCCAATCGATAGATTGGAGCGCGGTGAATGCTCTTTTTTCCACCTCCCACCTGTTGATTGCCCACAATGCCGCATTTGACCGGCCCTTCGTCGATCAACAATCCACCGTATCCTCCGAAAAAATTTGGGCCTGTAGCTTACGGCAAATTGATTGGACTGCAAAGGGCTTCCCTACGCAGAAGCTAGAAATGCTGTCCGTGTTTCACGGTTTTTTTAATGATGCCCATCGTGCCCTTGCCGACGCGGACTCGTTGCTATACTTGCTCACCTTTAGCGATGCCTCCACAAACACGCCTTACCTGCTGGAGTTAGTGAACAATGCGCGAAAGCCCGTCGTCCACATGATTGCAACGGCCGCGCCCTTTGAATCGAAAGATTTTTTAAAAAATCGGAATTACCGCTGGGACGGTCAAAACCGTGTTTGGACGAAGCAAATCGCCAAAGAAGAGGTCGCCTCCGAAAAAGACTGGCTTGAAAAAACCGTCTATTTGGGCAGTTTTCGTGGAAAAACGGTCGAAATCCAACCCGTCGATCAATTTAAAGCCCAATGATCCGTTACCACGTTCACCCGATCTTGAATGCCGCACTTGTAATCCTGGCGATCCTGCCGCGGATTGCATCTGCCGATAACACCAGCGAGTTTGCCCTTCATCCCAGCACCCCCATGGGCGAACCCTGCAAGCCGATTGATTTTAATTCCTACTTCAAAGCACAAAACTCAAAGGCGTCGATCCTGACCTCCAGCGGTGACTTAACCCATGCAAACTTTGCGGGGCGGTTTTTATTGCTCAAGAACCCGCTGATGTTAGAAACGCAATGGATGATTGCAGAATGCTCCACGGGAAAAATCTTCCACGAAACGCTGTATGGGAGTTTGGAATTTACACGGAACAGTAACCTAGTAATCGTCACCGCAGAAAAAGCTTCCGCCAATTTAAAACTATGGGAGGGGGACCACTGGACGAATGCCGAAGTTTCGCACCCCCTCACGAGCGAACCAAGTAACGCCAAAGACCCTAGCGCGAGCGACCGCAACGCCGATGCGATTGCACAGCTCCATCAATACGAATCGCTGTTTCCAAAATATCCGGTTCCGTTGTCTTCGCCATGTAAAGCATTGGATTATTCTTCTTTTTTTAGGGCCCAGGAAGCGAAAAAGTTTATTTTAGATGAACACCCCGACCTGACTCACCCTAACTTTGCCGGGCATTACTTGCTTTTAAAAAGTAAGCTTTTATTCGATACGCTGTGGCTTGTTGCCGATTGTAAGACTGGGTTATTTAGTCACGAAACCCAAACCGGTAGCCTCCACTTTAACCCCTCCAGTACTTTCGTTTATTCTACGCCCGAAGGCGACGAAGCAGAAACCTATCTTTGGCAAAACGAACAATGGATTCAAATTCAAAATCCGCTCAATGCTAAGAAAGTTTCGCTACGTAATCGCGTTTATGGTAATTTTGCCGAGACGATTTTAAGCGCGGCTTTCGCTCAATTAGGCCAATCGAAGCGGAGATTAGGAAACTCGGAAAAGATTACCTTTGAAAAATTAGAGATCGATTTCGAAGGCCAGCACTTTTCCATTAAAGAAGGCAAGTGCACCCAAGAAGCGTTCAAGCGCTTTTGTGATTTTG
>CAIMNF010000256.1 GCA_903842755.1 Oligoflexia bacterium | reverse complement strand
TCAAGGGACATCAACTGATCAAATGCCGTCATGGAGAAAGTAATGGCGAAGATCGCCAAAAAAATTACTCCAAGCTTTCTGTTCTGCGTATAAATTGCCTTAAAATTTGCCCCAGAATCGGATTGAACGGACGAACTCACCAGCTTTGTTGCAAAAAACAGCCACAACACCACCGCAAGCACGTCGCGAATTTTAAAGAATGTCGCATTGAGGTATGCCTTCTTACCTTCCAGGACCATATCGCCATTCACTACTTCTGGATGAGTCCAAGCATAGAGATCGTGCATTCCTAAATAAAGCACCAGGGTAGAAACCAAAATGAACGGTATATACGAGGTAAACGATTCCGCAATTCTTAACATGGGCACACCCCACATCGAAGTGGTGATCCAATGAATCGCTACGAAAAACAAAGCGCCCATCGCTATCGTTAGAAAGAAAAAATGTCCGGCTAAAAAGCTACTCCATGCCTGCACATGGGCCCCTTCGGCGCCCGAACTCAGTGTAATCAAAAACGTGGCAAGCCCAATCAAGCCAAGGGCCGCAAAAAACCCGGTTAAAGCGCTGGAACTTTTTAGCGTTCCTGGATTCACAATTGTTTCACTAACGGCTTCTGAGTGTCCCATATTCTACCCTTCTATACCCTTAAAATTAATTTAAAAAACTATTCCTCTACAAAGCCTTCTGCTTTTTTCATATCCTCTGACGTCGGATGTTTTGCACGGTACAACACGCGCAAATAATGAATGATCGACCATCGCTCTTGCTCGCTTAGTTTGTCCGCATAGGAGGGCATCAATGTCTGTCCCAACGTAATCACATGGAAGATTTGTCCATCTTTATAATCGCGAATTTTATCCGATTGAAGCGAGGGTGGACGAGGGAATTTGCCGATAATACTTCCATCCCCTTCTCCGTACTTTCCGTGACAAACGATACAATAAACGTTGAATAAATTTTTCCCATTATGCATGACCTCGCTTGATGCAGGCAGCGGATTCTTTAAGATTTTTCCTGCTTCATCAATGCTCGTGATTTCGTAGGGCAAGAAACCGCGCGGAATCGTTCCCTTTACCGGCGGTCGCATACTTCCCTCTTTTTGCGCTTTTAGGCCAACACTATAGTGCATGTCTGGCGCATAAGCCCAGCTAGGATCAGAATGCTTCTCTGAACATCCAGCGAGCAAAACCCATGACATCGCTAGAACTACAACTCCATGAACTGGTTTCATTAGAACCATCCTTCTTCGTAAACTTTACGAGTGTCTTTGGCGCCGACTGACTTTAAAAAGGTTTCGGCTTCTTCGGGCGAAAAGTGAACCTTAGGCTCGTCGTCATCATGAGGATCAACGACGGGATTCTCAATTAAAATGGCAAACCGGTTATTCGTAATCGACGGATCAAACGCTCGTTTCTTTAAATTCGGTAAGCGATTAAAATAAAGCATCGCAAACAAAGTAGAAATTCCGCCCAAAAGCACCGAAAATTCGAACATAATCGGTACAAATGCTGGCAGCGAATTAAAGGGTTTTCCCCCAATAATATGAGGCCACCAAACCTTGGAGGCAGAATATTCCCACAAAAACGCAAGCGTCGTACCAGTGAATGCGAACGTACCCGTTACATAAGGAACTTTTGACCGCTTTAGACCTTGAGCGTGTTCCAACCCATGCACTGGGAAGGGTGTGAAGCAATCAAACTCTTTATAGGCAGAGTTTTTGACTTTCTTCGTCGCATCTAACAGAGAGGACGGGTCATCAAAAAAACCGACGACACCAGCCAATATTGGCGCGGTAGATTTTGAATTAGACATGTGCGTCTCCTTTCTGCGGCTGATCCATCACACTCTTTACTTCTGCCATTGCAATCGTTGGCAAGAATCTGACGAACAGCAGGAACCAAATAAAGA
Source organism: Oligoflexia bacterium (assembly GCA_903842755.1). GTDB lineage: Bacteria > Bdellovibrionota > UBA1018 > UBA1018 > CAIMNF01 > CAIMNF01. The sequence continues at coordinate 5,432 of CAIMNF010000256.1, read as the reverse complement.
AAAACCCAAAACTTCCAAAAATCGTCAACCAGTCATGCAGCTGGGGAATATACATTTTCCAACTGGAAGGAAGAAAATCGCGGTGCAGAGAGGTTACGGTGATTACAAACCGTTCAAACCACATCCCGATGTTCACAAACAACGAGACCACAAACATCACTGGAACGCTTCTCCGCATTTTCCGAATCCAGAAAATTTGAGGGATAAACACGTTACAGACCGCCATCGTCCAATACGCCCACCAGTACGGCCCAAATGCGCGGTTCACAAAAGTAAACGACTCAAACGCGCTGCCGCTGTACCAGGCAATAAAAAACTCAATTGCGTACGCGTATCCGACCAACATTCCCGTAGCCATAATGATCTTATTCATTTTTTCCAAATGATCCATGGTGATGTAATGTTTAAGTCCAAAGACTTCGCGTGCGATCACAAGCAAAGTGACCACCATCGCGAACCCTGAAAAAATCGCTCCCGCAACGAAGTAGGGCGGGAAAATCGTTGTGTGCCATCCCGGTAACTGAGCCACCGCGAAGTCAAACGAGACCACCGAGTGCACCGAGAGAACCAAGGGCGTAGAGAGCCCTGCAAAGATCAAATAAGCAGCTTCGTAGTTATTCCAATTTTTATTTGAACCGCGCCACCCAAGGGATGCGACCGTAAGCAACACTTTACGAATTTTATTCTTTGCTCGATCACGAATAGACGCTAAATCGGGAATTAAGCCCACGTACCAAAAAATTAATGAAATGGTAAAATACGTGGATACCGCAAATACGTCCCACTCCAGGGGCGAACGAAAATTAACCCACAATTGCCGTTGATTTGGATACGGAAACAGCCAAACAATGGCAAGCCAAGGTCGCCCCGTATGAATGACCGGAAATAAAAGGGCCGTCATCACGGCAAAAATAGTCATCGCTTCGGCGGAGCGGTTAATCCCCGTTCTCCACTTTTGGCGAAACAAGAATAGGATGGCCGAAATCAATGTTCCTGCGTGACCAATCCCTACCCAAAACACGAACGTGATGATGTAAGATCCCCAGCCGATTGGCTGATTGAGTCCCAGCACACCCAATCCTTTTTCAAAGGCATCCAGAACAGCCCCAGCACCGATCGAAAAAACAACCATTGCCGTAATAAAGCAAATCCACCAAATCTTGGTCGGAAAACTTTCCAGAGGTCTAGAAACGTCATTGTTCACATCCGCAAATGTCTTTGCGCCTGTAACCAACGCTTCATTTAATGGTTTTTCAATGCCTGAATTAGCTATGGTGGCCATTTTCTGCACCCTCTCTGTTATTGCTGTGATTGATACTATTGGACTCACCCTCTCCCTCATGATTTCTTACCTTGGTCAGATAATGAATCGATGGGACAGTATTTAGAATTTCAAGAACGCGGAATGCCCGTGGATGTTTTCTCAAAGCACTAATTCTGCTTTCAGGATCATTCACATTTCCAAAAACAATGGCTTCCGTTGGACAGGTTTGCTGACACGCCGTCTTTAACTCAGCATCCTTTACCAATGGATTTCGAACCGTTGGATTCTTATCTTTGGCATGGCCCCGCGCTTCGTTGATGCGTTGTACGCAGAACGTACATTTCTCCATAATTCCCCGCTGACGAACGGTAACTTCGGGATTCCAAACCATATTCAACGTATCTTTGTAGTTTTTCCAATGATCAAAAAAGTTAAATCGACGAACTTTGTAAGGACAGTTATTTTGGCAATACCGAGTCCCCACGCAACGGCTATAAGTCATCTGATTCAACCCGTCTTCGCTATGCGAAGTTGCCACTACCGGACAGACCGTTTCACACGGAGCATTTTCACAATGCTGACACATCATCGGCTGAAACACGACTTCCGGATTGTTTTCATCGCCGCTGTAGTAGCGATCAATTCTTACCCAGTGCATTTCGCGACTCATTCGAACGCCGTCGCGACCCACAATTGGAATATTGTTTTCTGCCTGACAGGCAATCACACAAGCTCCACACCCTGTGCATGAATTCAAATCAATTCCCATCATCCATCGATGCGGGCTCTTTGCGTAATCCACTGGAGGCGTCCACAAGCTCGCGACTTCATTGGAACCGGGCGCTTTCTCAGGCCGAATATGCGGTTCGGTTTCTGAAGCCGCATGCGGATTCTTCTTATACTCTTCTAGGGTAATATCGTTCACAATCGGACGGGCTAACGACTTACTATCCACCGCAGTTCGATGATGGGTTTGAGTTGCAGCGAGTTCGTATTTTTTACCTGTTTTAGTAATCGAAACGGACTGCCCTTCAAACACGAAACCGTCTTGGCTATTAAACCCAGCCAACTGAAACGCGTTTGAACCCACACCATTTCCAACCGCGCCCGCAGCAGTTCTACCGTAACCTAGGGCCGCAGTGACTACTCCCTTCACTAAGCCAGGTTGTAACTTCACAGGAAGCTCAATAGAACCGGTCTCCCCTTTCAGGACGACGATATCCCCTTCGGAAAGCTCTAGCTGTTTTGCAAATTCAGGGCTAATGTTTGCATAATTATCCCATGTTACTGTCGAGATGGGATCAGGCATTTCTTGAAGCCAAGCATTGTTTGCATGACGACCATCCCCCATGGAAATCTTTTCATACAGTCCTAACACAATGCCCGTACCCTCGGTGACGGGACCTTTTTTTGATTGCGCTACACTGACGGTCTTTAGTTTAGAAAGTTCGGTTTGAGCAAACTTTAACGATGGGCTCTTAAAAGCGCGTTCTCGGGGCGCAGGAAGTTTAACCTCAAGCACACCTTTCTGCAAAGTGGTCTCCCAGAACTCGTTTGCAGACTGTCCTTTGCCGTGGGCTGCGTAAAGGCTTTGCTTCCAGTTCTCCTTCAAATAATCGTAAAAAGTACCTTTTGGATTTCCCGCTACAGTTGTCAGCAGGCCACTGAATTTCCCGGAAAGCCTTGACCATTGAATGAGCAAATCTTCAAAACTTTTGGTATCCGCAATGGGAGACAAGGTAGGCTGCTGAAGCGAGTATACAGAGGCTCGCGGATGCGCATCTCCCCAACTTTCCAAAAAATGATTTTCGGCAGCAACCACATCTGCAAACTTGGACGTTTCATTCACACTGGAGCCCACGAAAACAACGGACTTCACTTTGGCCATTGCCGATGAAAACTTTCCACCCTCGGGGAGGAAGTAAACGGGGTTCGACTGATCAATGATCAATAAATCAACCAAGCCGTGTTCCATTTCAGACTGCAAATTTGCGAGAAGCTTTGTAGAGCCGGAATAAGGTACAGGGTCTTGAGTGCCATCGATTGTTTTTCCATCATTTTCCAAAGCACTGTTCAACAGATTGATGACCGACTGCAGACCAACCGAGCCCGAACCCACTACCAAGCTTTTGCCACGGGCTGCCCATAACTCTTCGGTTAATTTTTTAATTTTTTCTCGGGACAATCCGCCCGCTTTCCCTAGTAAGTCGTCTACATTCGAAGAACTGAGCATCGACACAACTTCAGGCATACCGGCAAATTTTGTCTTTTTCTGGGCCACAATCAACTCGTGCGCAACCGCCAGCGCAACTGCCAACTCTGCTCCGGGAACGACGGGGATCCGCTCGTCCGCATTTGCTCCCGTGATCGTCAACATGGATTCAAATACCCACAATCGGGACATTTCTTCCGTATTTATTGAGGTAGTTTTTTGTAGTTTTCGTTTTTTTGCCCATTGATTTGCATGAGCAACCGAATCACCCCACGTCCCTAAAAAATCGGCCGCAAAAGACAGCACGACTTCGGCTTGATCAAATGCATAGGTAGGAACTACGCGGGTCCCATAACTTTCATTCTGACCATCCGCAACGGTATCCATCCCCACCGGATCCGCTTCAATCCATTTTGAATCTGGGAAGTTCGCTAAGAACTCCTTAACTAGTCTCCGCGTACTTTCACCCGATTTTGGAAAAGTCAGCAATCGCACTTTGGAAGACTCTTTCAATGCTGAAGCAACAAATGCATCAACCTCGCTCCATGCAATTGGATTTTTAGCAGAACCTTTTGCACCTTTTCCAGGACCTTTCAATCGCTCAGGATCATACAATCCCAATACGGAGGCTTGTCCTTGGGCGCACAACGTTCCTTTGTTGGATGGATGAAGATCGTTTCCTTCTAGTTTGATCGGACGGCCTTCGCGTGTTTTAACCAAAATTCCGCAGTTTTTAGCGCAGTCTTGACAAGTAGACGCATAATAAACAGGAATACCCGGAGTCACTTCTTGTGGCTGAACGACATAAGGAATAATTTTATTTACGGGCCGCTTCGCACACGCGAAACTGGCCATCGCCATACTCGCGCCCATCACCGTTAAAAATTCACGACGGGTGACGCCGGACTTGTCCATTTTCTCTATTCTTTCAAGAACTTCAATTGGCTTATCATAAAACTCTTGACCACGACGAGTCTGCTCGGCCTCATTACTCCAGTACTCTGCAGATAATTCTTCTAGCGCAACCCAGTGTCGGGGCGGTTTGAACTCTGTGTTTTTTTCCATAGTGTCGGTTCCTTTTTCTAAGCTACTTTCTCTACTTTTCTTGTACTCTTTTAATTACTCTTTTGTTTACTCTTAGTTACTTTTTATCCCCTTGAGCGGTCCGGGGCACCAAACTTAGATCACCAAGTGCGGATCAATAGTGGCACGTATTACAATTAAACGGAGCCACAGGATCCGTACCATCCGGATGCTCTGGGAAAATATTCCTTCGAATATATTTCGGAGTTTCAAACCCGCGATGACAATCTAAGCACCAGCCCATATTGAGTGGTTTCTCTTGATAAACTCTTTCCATTTCTTTTACATTACCGTGACAGGTCTCGCACTGGACCCCTTTAGCAATGTGTCGTGTATGATTAAAATGAACATGATCTGGCAACTCATGCACCCGTAGCCACTCAATCGGCTTCCCATCGTCATAATGCTTGCGAATATATTCTGACCAATCCTTTAACTCACTTCCATCTTCTTTTCGCTGAATGGCCTGAACAACAGAGTGGCAATTCATACACGTTGCAAGAGGGGGAATTCCAGCATGATTTGCTTTGAACGCTCCCGTGTGGCAATAACGGCACTCAATTTTATATTGGCCCGCATGTACCTTATGACTGAAAGGGACGGGCTGTTCGGGAATATATCCTTGATTTGTCGTTGACGGCAAGATTTGCCATAACGCTATACCCATCCCGATGATTACTACTATACCGAAAAGCGCAAATTTGCGCAGACCTGCGTTCATGCTTGGTCGCTCCATATTTCAATTTCTATCAGTTCATGTCGTTACTTCTGGAATGCTTTCACATTATTGAAATAATGCACAATTTGCAATGACCTTCTTGTGACGAAGTCATGACATTTTTAAAAAAGATAAATCAATAATTGTACTTGAAT
>CAIMNF010000255.1 GCA_903842755.1 Oligoflexia bacterium | reverse complement strand
TGGCATGAACGGCTTGGTAATCCATAAAACCCGGGTGAGGCACCAACCACAGAAAATCATGGATGGAATCAAGTAGCGCGCGTTTGGATGCTTGACAGTAATAGCCAATTGAATTGCCAAAATTGCCGCGAATGGTGCAGGAAGTTGCCTTCCAACCTTCGACAAGTAATGTGATTTCTTTTTAAGGATCATTGAAATAATGATCAGAGCAATGATCGCGGCGGCAACGAAGAAGAACGGAGGATCTGTGTGGAATAAAGTATTCAAATTTGTTTTAAGCTCATCAGGGACCGGTAATCCTTTCTCACCCGTGCCGTATAATCCGCGGTGGGTTGCTATTGCCTTCATCCAATTCCAGAAAAAATGGCTTTTTGAGTAAATGGGTAGAGTGAAGGTTGCAATTGATAGCAGAAAAAATAGAGATGATTTTAATCGAAATTTTATTGTGGGCAACTTAAAAATTAGCAAAACAATCGGTATAAAAGTAACTTTCGTTACAATGCCGATACCAGACACAACTCCAATTGCGGTAGCAAGATGATTAACGATCTTTAAGTTCGAACGCTCATAATAGTATTCGAAAGCCTCGTATAGCGTGAACAGTCCCACACAAACTAAAACAAGTAGTGGCTCGGGTGAAACACGGCCGAAAGCAAAAAGCACAGTTGCAAAAAAAAGAATAGATGATTGAAAGGTCATTGCGTAGAAAATAGAACGGTATGTACTAAGTTTAAGCCCGGAAACAAAGATGATGACAGCGGTCAGCGAAATTAATGAATAGCTGATCAAGCTTAGACTTTGCTCTGAGCTCCGAATTACAAATGTTGCGAGCGGTTGATGTACTGAATCGAAAATCGAGTTCCAAGTATAGTGGAAAAGCAGCGGGATCGTACCAAAGAGCTGCAAAGTTGTTCCTGGATGATCCAAATGGGCGGGAGGGTGCCCGTAGAGAATGTTAAGTGAATTTAATAAATAAGGATATTCTGGATCGTATTGGTAGTTCAGCCAATAAGGACCCCGGATCATCTTGATTGTGATCGCAATTAAAAAATAAAGAATGGGGAAGAGGCTAATTAGAATTTTTGTTTTTATTGATTTCATCGAATGGTAATTATATTTTTTTAATTTCTACATCTAAAAAAGAAGATAGATTTGGCCACAATTTGGCCAATAGCTGATCAAGCGCATAGAGTGAATCTGAAAAAAATTCGGGCACTATCGACCATTTTTTCAGTCCGCCCGCAAGCCAATAGGTAAAGGGCGAGTGGCGTGTGATGAATTCGATTTCAAGGTTGGGGTAGTTCGTTCGAAATTTTTTAGAATCACGGAAAAAAACCAAATATGCAAGTGCCCCGTTGGCGCCCGAAAGAGGGCCAGAGCTGGGGAAGGACCATTTCTTGGCACTTTCGTTGAAAGGCTCGTGGTGAAAGTACTTGTAGATCCAATAAGCAATGATTCCCGGATATTGATCAACAATCAAAATCCTTCCGCCTTTTACTAAACAGCGGTCTGCCTCAGCGAAGAATTTTTCCGGTTCTGATATGTGGTGGAGTACGTTCATCATAAAAATAAAGCTTATGCTGGAACTTTCAAAAGGCATCTGAGTAGCGTCAACGACTTGGTCTATAGACGGATAAGAAATTACATCGGTGGTTAAAATATCAGGTATGAATGATTTAATGAAACTTGCTCCTGAGCCCAGCTCTATTTTTTTACCTTCATGAGGAGTCTTTTCGGCGATGCGCTTGGCCTTAGAGTAAATGCCCGCATACCAAAGTTTAAGCAATTTTTT
>CAIMNF010000254.1 GCA_903842755.1 Oligoflexia bacterium | reverse complement strand
GGCTCTACCACAAAACAGGGGGAATAAAGGTTTTACGTTAAAATTGGTTTACCAGAACTAATTTAAACGAAAGGACCCCTCATGCCCCCTGAATCGACCCAAGAAATCTTAGGCTTACCTGATTTAAAACATGAATTTACAGACCCAGGCAACCGGATATTTATTTACGGACGCTTAAAACAACGCCCTGCATGCCCCAGGTGTAAACACCCTAAGGTTCACATCAAAAGCAGCTTCAAAAGGGAGCTTAGGCATTTTAAACTGGGTAACCAGTTGGCGATTGTAAGATTTACATCGCATAAGTTTAGATGCCCTGCCTGTAACTGTTATTTTAACTTGAAGCTTAGAGGGACATTACCTAAGCGACGCTCGAGCGAAAGCTTTAGGTTAGACGTCTTTGAGCGCCATCACGGAGGAATGACTCAAAAACATTTGGCGCGTACCCATGAGATCAGCCACGCGACCGTCGAACGGTGGTACCAGGGGTTTATTAAAAATAGGGTGGATGAATTAAAGGGCAGAAAGGTTCCGCTTGTATTAGGAATTGACGAACATTTTTTCACTAAGAAAAAAGGTTACGCTACCACCTTTGTGGACTTAAAAAACCACAAAGTGTTTGATGTGGTCCTTGGACGTTCAGAGCAATCCCTTTCAGATTATTTGCGTAAATTGCCCGATAAAAACAGAGTAAGAGTGATCGTGATGGATTTATCTTCGACCTATAGATCTATCGTGAAGAAGCACTTCCCAAATGCAATGATTGTTGCTGATAGGTTTCATGTGATCAGATTAATTAACCAACAGTTTATTAAAACCTGGGCACAGTTTGACCCTGTGGGAAGAAAAAGCAGAGGACTATTGTCCCTCATGAGGAGACACGAAGAAAATTTAAAGCCCGAACAAAAAGTAAAACTCGATCAATATTTTTTAGTGTATCCGCACCTAAAAACCATCTATGATTTTAAACAAAAATTAACCAATCTCATGCGTTTAAAACACCTCGCCAAAGATACGGTTTGGCTAAAAATCCATGATTTACTTCCGATGATTGAGGAACTTAAAGCTTCCGTAATCGATGCGATGAAAACCTTGGGTGAAACCCTCCATGCTTGGAAAAACGAAATTGGGCGTATGTGGCGCTTTAGTAAAACGAATTCAATCACAGAAGGATTACACAACAAGATGGAAATGATCAGTAGACGAGCCTTTGGCTTTAGGAATTTTAATAATTATAGGATGAGGGTACTTGCCCTTTGTGGGTGGAATGGAATAATAAATAGGAAACGATCTTTGAAACTGAAATTAGCGTAAAACTAAATTCCCCCTATTTGGGAGTAGAACCCGCACTCTTTATAGAATGGTTTCAGAAGATGGCAATCCAACCTTAGACAATATTGCACGCGTTGTTCATGCCTTATGTGCATGAAAACTTAAAGTCCAAGAAGCATCCAAGGAAGCAAAAAGAAGCAAACTCAGGGCATTTCATGAAATACCTTGAAATAGTTGTGGGAAGACTGCTTGGCACTTTTCAATGATTTTAAGTGTTTATGATTTTTGGATTTTTTTAATTTTTGCTTTTAGACGCTAATTTATAAGTTTTTAAATGGCGGAGGGAGAGGGATTTGAACCCCCGATGGAGTTGCCCCCATGTCAGTTTTCAAAACTGATGCAATCAACCGCTCTGCCATCCCTCCGCAGGGAAAAATTTTATGTGTGGGAAGTTTGGATCCCTCAATTGAATCTTGGCAAAACGCGTCTCTCTATTTTTCATAACTGGGGGCTACTTGTCAATCATGCGGTTTTAGGCAGGCGGTTTAAATCATCTACTGGCCGCAGTTGTTCGCTTATTTTACGTTTGGCTAGCGTGGGTTTCGCCTGGCTTTGGCTTATAGTAGACTTCTTGGTGGATTGCGGATTTTTCTACCGCATGCGCGCTTAAAATTTGCTTAACTTCATCAATCATCGCGCCATTGCCGCAAAGGTAAAACTCAGTTTCTGACCAAGGAATTTGCGTTGCTTGCTCGCGCAAATAATCGGTCACGCGGCCCTTAAATCCGTTCCATTGATCTTGGGGTTTAGGTCTGGAAAGGGCTTGGATAAAACCCTTTGGGCCTAATGCTGCGGTAAGGGATTCCGTATAGAGCAAATCGCCTGCCTCGCGCGCTCCAAACAAAAGGTGGGTTTGGGTTGGCTTTTGGTCCTGATAAACCTTTGAAAGAATCATGGACCTAAACGGTGCGATGCCCGTTCCGGTGGCAATCATCATTGCGGCTCGACCTGCCGCGGGCTTATATACAAAATCACCAAACGGAGTGTTCGCTTTAATGCTGTCCCCTAAACGAAGTCCGTTCAAATACTGCGTCCCTGGGCCGCCTTCTACCACCTTAACACAAAGTTCAATGATTTTGTTTTCAGGTGCCGAAGCAATCGAATAGGCACGGCGCAGGTCCCGGCCGCCGGGTCCCGCACCCGGAATGACGATGCTCATAAATTGACCGGGTAAAAAATCAAACTCGGGTTCGGGGGCGAAATGGAGCTCAATCACGTCTGAAGTGAGTTGGAGCTTGCGCACTAGCTTTGCAGTAACAGGGATAGGTTTAGCCATGGTTTCCTTTACCGGCAGTTTTAGCTAAAAAACAGTGTCTTTACCAGTGTTTTATGGTACTCTTCTAGGTATGTTTGGATTAAGTGGTGGACATCTTTTAATTTTAGCCGTTGTTGTTTTATTGTTTGGAAGAAATCGTCTTCCAGAGCTTGGCTCTGCGATGGGCAAAGGCATGCACGCGTTTAAAAAGGGTCTCTCTGGCGAAGCCAATGCGAAGATTGAGCATCCTTCCAATCATTCCTCAGGCAATTATCCAGGAGCCGACGCTTAAATCAGCAAATGAATGCTCCGCTTGAAAAAATTCCTGAGCATTTAAACCAGTACATCACCGAACAAAAGCCCTCCCTTTATACCGCAATCGATCACGCCACTTGGCGCTACGTGATGCGAGTGTCCCGGTTTTTTTTTAAGGAAACGGCCCATCCGCTTTACCTAAAGGGGTTAGAGTTAACGGGGATTCCTACCGAGCGGATTCCGCTGGTTGCGGAAATGGATTTGGCGTTAAGAAAGTTCGGGTGGCGAGCAGTCGCCATTAATGGCTTTATTCCGCCTGCGACGTTTTTAGAGTTTCAGTCCCTGCGAATCTTGGCTATCGCCTGCGATATTAGAAAATTAGAGAACCTGGGCTACACGCCCTCGCCCGACATTATCCACGAAGCTGCCGGTCATGCCCCCATTGTGGCAGACCCACATTATAGGCGTTATTTGGAAGCCTATGGAGCAGCGGCCCGCAATGCAATCATCAATCTGAGTGATTTGGAGCTTTATCAGGCCATTTTTGAACTGTCGGAAATCAAAGAAGATCCGCACTCCAGTTCCGATGAAATTGAACTCGCACAACAGAAATTTGAACAAGCTGCCGCGCAAGAGGGGGAGCCTTCTGAGGCGGCATTACTGACCCGCATGGCTTGGTGGACGAACGAATACGGACTGATTGGAACGCTGGATCGACCAGCCATTTATGGAGCAGGGTTATTGTCGTCTGTGGACGAAAGTTACAAATGCTTAAGTTCAACTGTAAAAAAAGTTCCGTTTTCCTTGGAGGCGGTTATTCATACGCCTTACGACATTACTCGCCCCCAGCCCCAACTTTTTGTGGCCGAAAGTTTTGATCAGTTGACCGAAGCCTTAGAAACGTTTTCGAATACTATGGCCTATAAAGTGGGCGGTGTCGCTGGTTTAAAATTGGCAAAAAAGGCAAAAAACACCGTAACGGTCGTGCTCGATCAAGGGGTTCAATTTACTGGGATTGTTTCCGACTACGAGTTAACCGATCAAGGCCAAGAGTCCGCGTTTACCCTTACGGGCGCAAAGCAAATTGCTTACGAAAACAAAACCCACCCAGATGTTTCCCACCATCATTTTGGGAACTCCATTTTTATCCCATTCATGGATAAAGTCGTATCTACTGCCGACTTGGGCGATCTCCAACGAAAACTGCATGGAAGTGGGTTAGTCTCTAAGGGAGGCTTAAGAATTACGGGTCGCTTTAAAAAAGAAGTTTTATTGGGCGGACGAGTAAGAGTTCTGATTTTGGAAAAAGTAAAAATCTTTCGGCCTAATCAGCAGTGTGTGTATGAAGAGCGCGTGCGCGATTATCCGCTTGTTTTAGCGAGTAGTGTCGTTTCTGTTTTTGGAGGCGCTGCCGACCGTGCGGAGTTTGCGATGCGGGGGGGAGCAAAGGGGGGAAGTCAGCCCCGGTTAGTTAAAAGCCACAAAAGCAATCTGACGGAAGAAAATAGGGCGCTAAATGAACTTTATGCAAGCGTGCGCGATTTTCGAGAACAAAAACGCACTCAGCTAGACCAATTAGATGTTGAGCTTAAGGAACTTCATGATTTTTACCCCGAAGACTGGTTGCTCAGGCTAGAGTTTTTTGAGCTCTACAAAAAGTTCGCGCCCGATAGTCTTGCAACGGCACGCTTAAAGAAAAACTTAATCGAATTGCAACAGCAGTTTCCCGCATTAAATGATTTAATTGAAAGAGGAATCCAGGTGATCGAATAATGGAAAAGTTAAAAAATAAAATCGTTTCGATTGGTGCGCTTCTTGGGTTTTTTTCCGTAGTTTTAGGGGCGTTTGGAACTCATGCCCTGAAGGGCAAAATTGGATACGATTTGTTTGAAATTTACGAGGTAGGAACGCATTACCTTGCGATTCATGCCTTGGCGATCGTTCTTTACGGCCTCTGGTATGGAACCCTTGCGCAAAAGAAGGTAAAGTGTTGGCCGGTCATTTTGTACTTGGTCGGTATTTTTATATTTACGGGCTCGCTCTATATCATTACTTTTTCGGGCATTCGCAAATGGGGGGCAGTGACCCCGATTGGCGGCGTTTGTTTACTGGCGGCGTGGCTTGGATTTGCCTGGCAAAGTTTTAAATTAACGTCCAACTTAGAAAATTTGCGTTAATAAAATTAACGATCAATCCCAAAATTGCCGATGGGTAAGGGTGAATTTCATTTTCGGCGATCGGTCAACTTTTTGGCGTTTTTGGGTAGGGTCTTTGTGCTTGATTGGGCAATACGCACAAGGCGCCCCATTTGAGTTACCGGACCATTCCCAAATTCAAGTTCAGTTACCTGAAAACTGGAAGGCTGCAAAAGGACTCTTTGGGCTACCGATTGCCTTTTATGGACCCGATCATGCCGAGCGTAGTGCAAAGCCGACTTCGACCTTAAGTGAAGACACCGGATTTAATGGCTCAAGAACGGTGGTCTCGGTCATCCCTGGAGTACGTGAAGAAAAGTTATCGGCGCTTGATCCCCAAATTTTTAAAAATCAGATTGAACTCTATCAGAAGGAAAAACGGGAAGAGATGGCCACCATGGGTGCGACTCTCATTGAATTTTTGCCTAACGTGCAAGAGGTTTGGAGTAGCGTTACAGGGGCAAAAACGGCAGAAATGATCGTCCATCGGTTAGGGGTGAAGTTTTCCATCGGCGCTGCGATTTATCACGACTATAGCTACCACCTGGTGTGTAACAGTCGTTTTTATTTAATCAAAGTAATGTACCACGATGAAAATCAAGTACAAGATAACAAACAAGTGAATGAATTGCTTCGGAGCTTTGGATGCGATTCCTAACCCTCACTACTGGAATGTTCTTGGTGATCGAACAAGCGTTTGGGGGAGCAAACTTGTACTCCACCTATGGCATGATGACAAAGAATCAGCAGGCATCGGTGGATAATTTGCTAAATGCCTGTACCGATCCTTCCAAAACAAGGCTCTTGGCTCTCGACTCAAATCTAACTCCGATTGCGGATCCCTTGAAAGCAAGTTTTGCTCAAGTGGTCATTGACCTCCAAGGCACAGATTCACAAACACCCTCCGTTTTTAACTGTAGCGGCGTTGGCGTAGGACCAATCTATTTGCCATCGAATCCAGCCGTAACAGCAAAGCTTGAAAAAAAGTCTTGCGACTCGAATCGCTTCGAATACGAATACCGACAAATTTCAAAATTGGCCGAGGCCACGAAACACGCAAGCCAAATGAAAGAGTGTGAAGCCATTGGAACTAAAATTTTATCCGGAAGTTGCGCAAAAGAGATTGGTTGCAATGTGGCGCGATCGCTGGTGGACCCCATCGGAATTGGCAAGTTTCTTGCCGAAAATATTAAGAAAATTGAGCCGCCCAAAAAACAAGGGTGTACGGATATGGGGCAAGCGAACTGTCTGAGTAGCATTTTTGAGGAAGTGGTAAAAGTGCTTCTTTCGCCCGTAGATTTGATTAAGGGAGTTGGAGCTGCAGCGGTATCGGCAGCGAAAGGAATGGGGCACTTCGTGAGCAGTTGGTTTACAGGAGGAGCCGAAAAAACCTCTACGAGCAAAATGGTTGCGGCGGCTAATGCAAACAATAGTACGATCGCCGATTTTATGCATGATCCGGGCAAGTTCCTGAGTGGGGCCATGCAAAAAATCATGAGCTGGATTGTCAATAAGGGCGACCAACTGATGAACTCTTCCATCAATGCAGGCAATTCGGCTGCAAAATGGTGGAAGTGTGCAACCTGTAATGATCTCTTAAATAGTACCTGTCAGATTGCGGGAGTTCTCGGTGGGCCAATTATTCTTTCTTTTTTTACGGGTGGAGCTGCGGCCTTACTAATGGGTCCCAGTCAAGCGAGCGAGGTCGGAGGTATTCTAAAGCGTCTCGGGACAAAAGTGATGGAGGCCGATGCGGCGCTGGCAAAATCATCTAGTTTGTATAGAACCGTGACTCAGGCCGGTCGGACCATTTTACAAATTCCGAAAAAATTCTCCGAATTTTTGAATGGACTACCCTTGATGCGCAATTATGTGGCGGCCAATGATCGAGCATTTATGCGTGGCTACTTAGGCAAAGAGGGCTTTTCGCGGTACGTTTACGGGGAAAAATATCTAGCGTCCATTAAGTCCGTTAAAACAGTTCTGGGAAGCGAACCCACGGTAGAAGAGAGTACTGTGATTCATGAACATCCTGAAATTCCTTGGGCCACGATCAAAGATCCAAACGAAGTGAAAATATTGCTTCAGGGTTTAAAAGAGCAAGAAATAGCTCACGAAACGGAACTGAGCGAGCTTGTGACCCTCGCGAAGTCTAACCCTGCCTTGGCAAGCCAGAAGGCACAGGAATATATTTCAGGTCTAAAGAGTCAAGAGGAGGCGTTTCTTGCAGATCTTAAAATCCACCATCCGGATTTGAATGCCGCACATCTAAAGCAAATTGAAGTCGGGATCCATATGCGAATTCGAGACGTAGAGAATAGCCTAAAACTGCTCGATGACGGAACGTCGGTCAATCGGGTAATCGGGAGCGCAACGGAAACCAATGTGTTTCATGGAGCAGAAGGGTTGGCAAAGAGTGCGCGGCAAGTTCGGCGAAGTTTAGAAAAAAGCAAAGAAAATGCAGAAAAAGTATCCGAGAAAAATAGCGATGTTTCGGACGACGAGCAGAATCTAAAAGCTTTTTACGAGCTTTACGAAAAGGTTATCCTTAAAGAAACGCCCCAGTTAAAGGATAATAGTGTTTAGCGTGTGTCCCAAACCTTAAAATTGATCCCCGTTAAAAAAAGTGCTAAGATAAAGCTCGTTCAAAAAAAGAGAAAAAATGACCCTCACTCAAACCCCCCTCCCCGTTATTGCAACCGTAAGCCGCTTGGTCACCAAAGTGACCGACCGAATTTCTGGTGATCGGGCCGAGTTTCCGCTACTCGTGGCTTGTGTCACGGTTGAAGCGTTGAAGGTCTATGGAATTCAGTCGAACGTCTTTTTTGGCCAAGCTGCGTGGATCGAGGTGATGGAGGACATGAGTGTCCTATGGGCCGGGTGCTGGGGCGAAAACACCCATTTTTGGGTGGCCACTCAATTTGGGGAAGTGGTGGATCTCACCGTCAGCGTTTCTCATCGAAAAAAGGCCCACCAAGATCCTCACCATAAGCCAAAATATTCTCCTCCCTTGATTTGGTCGAAGGAAGTTCCGAAATTTTACCGCTATATTCCCGAAGGCTTGGCCGAGATTGAGCTCGATTCTGAGCGTGATCAACGGTGGTTGGCTACTTGCGTAAAAGAAATCATTGAAAAGGCGCCGCCGCTTGCGGAGCTTGAAAAGCAATCTCCCTTGGAACTTGATTTTCCGGACGAGCCAGTACTTGCGCCTGATCGGCGAATTTTGGACGATGGCGCACAATCCTTTCAGCATTTTGACCGAGCATTGATGATTCAGGGAATTCCCCCGTCGCCGTTTTAAATCACCATTTTTTTGACTCTTGCCGGAAGTTCGATTCTTCTTTAAATTAAAAGGACATCCGTTTCTAAAAAAAGAGGAGCCCGATCATGATTAGTTTCGAACTGAGTGAAGATCAAAAGCAACTGCAAGAGCTCGCCCGAAAGTTTGCAAAAGAAGAAATGATTCCGCACGCCGAACACCATGATCGCACGGGCGAATTTCCAAAAGAGATCACCAAAAAAGCTTGGGAGCTAGGTCTTATGAATACCCACGTCCCGGCCGAATACGGTGGCTTGGGTTTAGGGGTCTTAGATGGTTGTATCATCACAGAAGAAATTGCCTATGGCTGCACGGGGATTGCAACTGCAATGGAGGCAAACGCACTTGCTGCAGCTCCGGTCGTGGTTGCTGGAAATGAGGAACAAAAGAAACAATTTTTAGGAATGCTTACCGCTGAGCCAAAATTTGCAGCCTATTGTGTGACCGAACCGGGCGCAGGATCTGACGTTGCAGGCATTAAGACCGTTGCAAAAAAAGTCGGGAACGAATACGTCATCAACGGATCCAAGATGTGGATTACGAATGCCAACGTTGCAAATTGGTATTTCGTTTTGGCTTACACCGATCCCGATGCAAAACATAAGGGAATGAGTGGATTTGTTGTTCCCCGCGAAACCGCTGGAATTCACGTCGGTAAAAAAGAAGATAACTTAGGACAACGTGCAAGCGACACGCGCGGGATTACGTTTGAAGACGTAAAAATTCCGGCCAAATACTTGCTAGGTCGCGAGGGTGATGGATTTAAAATAGCGATGGGAGCGTTTGATCATACGCGCCCCGTAGTTGCTGCAGGAGCGGTAGGACTTGCGCGAAGAGCGATGGATGAAGCCATTCGCTACGCCGGCGAACGAAAAGCCTTCGGCGTGCCGATTGCTGCAAACCAAGCGGTGAGTTTTATGATTGCGGATATGGCCAAGGATATCGAAGCGGCCCGTTACCTGGTTTGGCGCGCAGGTTGGGAAATTGATCAAGGTCGGCGCAATACAAAATTTGCGGCCTTTGCAAAATCATTTGCCGCTGATATGGCGATGCAAGTGACCACGAACGCGGTTCAGGTGTTTGGGGGCTATGGCTATTCCAAAGAATATCCAGTAGAAAAGCTGATG
>CAIMNF010000253.1 GCA_903842755.1 Oligoflexia bacterium | reverse complement strand
CAACGTCGCTTCCCAAGCATGTTGAGCTGATTTTTGGTGGTATTGTTTTTTTTCATCGCAGAAAAAGCCGTGATCCGCGTCGGAATATTCAATATGGATGAAGGACTTTTTGGCTGCCGTAAGCGCATGAGTTACCGCATGACGGGACTCGGCGGGAATGTGCTGGTCTAATCCGCCCCAAACCAATAAAAGCGGCGCATGTTGGAGCGTTGCAAGGTGAAGTAAATCCGGCGCAATTCCGCCGCCGTAATAAGAAACAGCTGCTTGCAAGGGGAGTGTTGCGTTGGCAATGTAGCTTGCTTTGCCACCCATGCAATAGCCAACACTTGCAATACGGGCAGAGTCAACCTCAGGTTGTTTTTTAAGCCATTCGTAGCACGCCTGCATGTCAAGCTTAACGGTATCCGCAGTTACCGCCAAATAGTGCGGCATAATTGCAGGGAACTGGTCGTAACCGCCCACAAAGCCAGGTTCCGCAGTCCGGTGGAAGAGTTCAGGCGCGATGGCATAGTACCCTTGTTCTGCAAAGCGTCTGGTGACATCTTTAATGTGATTGTTGACGCCGAAGGCCTCTTGCAAAACAATGACTGCAGGGCATTTTTTAGTGTGAGCCGCTGCGGGGATGGCTACATAAGTCGATACGGTTGTGGAATCAGAAACAGGAATGGAAATGGTTTTTGTGTTCATGACGGCCACTTTAATCGAACTAAAAAAAAACCGCGAGCATATTAGAAGATTTTTGAGTCAAAAATTGGTCAGAAAGCTTCACGATTATTGATGAATCGCCCAAAAATCTTGCGCGAGCTTTAAGTCCGTAATGATCGCGTAAGGCATCAGGAAATATCCACCCTGGCCCCATTCTGGGCCCCAACTGTTTCTGACCCAAAGTGCTTTTTTGGTGTCGTCATATCCGACGGCAAGAACCGCATGCCCCCCTAGAGCTCTTTCCTGGGGCGAGGGGATAGGCATGATCCCCGTTTGTGCAACTTCGGGTGATTCAAACGATTCATAAACTGTAAAACCAAAGGCGACCGGAAATCCATTGGCCAGTGAATCTTTAAGCTCGTCTAAATTCGAAATTTTTAAGTATTGGGAAATGGTGTGCGATTGCGCCTCTGTGTAGGCCTGGTCGGAGGGCTTTTTGAAAACTAAAGTTTGTTCGTATTTCCACGTTGCTTCCTTGCATACGCCCATTTTTGCGAGCGATTTAATTCCATCGCGCAGTTGGGCGCCTGCATCTTGGTCTACGGTTCCTTCGAGGCTTCGTTCGTTGTAATAAATAAAGAGGCGGCTTGCATGACTGAAGCGGGACGGGGTCAGGCGATCAATGCCCTCCTTTTCTAAAAATTCAAATGCTCCCGCGAGCGCATTTGCGGTGCAGCTCCCGATTTGTCCTTGGTCAAAAACGGGTGAACATTTTGAGCGAAGGTCCACCTGCGGAGGAAGTTTTTTTGGAGCAGTGACTTTGAGCGAATACAGAAAATCGCGTGCATCTACTGCATCGGGGAGCCAGTTATACCGACGAAACGAGCGAGAATTTAATTTTGTATTTTCCATGCGCGCACCCTAGTTGAAGTTGTGCGGAGTGGCAAGTTAAAAAATGCTTTAAAATAGGCTTTTTTTAATGATTTTTGTTAGTCCGGATTTCGGACTTCGTTAAGAAATAAACCGATGACGGGCCCGGCGCATAAAGTGAACGTGGGTTCCGATGTCTTTCTTTTCGTCTTTCACCATTCGCCGAACGTAAGCGCCGTTCGCGGTCATGTCCCAGCCTTGGCGTTGGTCATCCAACATAACATGCAGAATTTCCCAAATGCGTTCTCGGTTTAGCTTCTCTTCGATCGGGGCCACGGCTTCCACACGGTTGACCAAGTTTCGGTGCATCCAGTCCGCAGAGCCGATGAAAAATTCCCCTTTTAGGGGATTCTTTTGGCCGTTTTGAAAATAAAAAATGCGGGAGTGTTCTAAGAATCGTCCTATGACCGAAACGACCGTAATGTTTTCGCTGAGTCCTTTTACGCCGGGGCGCAAGCAACAAAACCCGCGAATAATTAACTGCACTTTTACTCCCGCTGCCGAAGCTTGGTAAAGAGCTTCCGTTACATCACGGTCTTCCAAGCTATTCATTTTTGCAATGATGCGGGCCGGGTGCCCTTTCTTTGCGTGTTGAGTTTCGCGGTGAATTTTGGCTAAAAATCCATCTTTCATAGTCGTGGGCGCAACCAAAAGCTTTTTGTAATTGCGCTTGGTCGACCGTCCCGTCAGATAGTGAAATAAATTGACGACGTCATCCGTAATTTCTGGATTGCAGGTAAAAAGTCCTAGGTCAGTATATAGGCGCGCGGTAACCGAGTGGTAATTTCCGGTTCCAATGTGGGCGTAACACCGAGCTTCGTCGCCCTCCTGCCGAACGACCATTGAAAGTTTGCAGTGGGTCTTTAGTCCTACTACGCCATAAACGACGTGCACGCCTGCATTTTCTAACTGTTGCGCCACGAGAATATTTTTTTCTTCGTCGAAGCGCGCTTTGAGTTCTACCACGCACACCACTTGCTTGCCCATTTCTGCCGCCGCGATGAGGAGCGGAATGAACGGGCTATCGGCGCCTGTTCTGTAGAGGGTCATTTTGATGGCAATGACCCGGCTATCTTCCACGGCGCTTTTGATAAACTTTTCTACCGAAGTAGCAAAACTTTCGTACGGATGGTGGACTAACAAATCTTGCTGCTTGATGATTTGAAACATGTCGCGTTCATTATCCGAAAGCCCCGAGGGGGTCACCGGAGCCCACGGTTCGTATTTAAGGTCGGGCCGGCTTAATTCCCATACCGGTTTGAGCGAAGTATATTCGAGCAAGCCCGGAAGCTCGTAAATTTGGTCCTCGTCCAGGTGCAGCTCTTCCATCAGAAATTCCAAAATTCGGCGATTGGTTTTCATGCCGTGTTCGATTCGAACGACGTCCCCAAAACGGCGCTCCTTAATTTCTTCCGCAATTAATTCTAACAAATCGTCGGCGTCCTCTTCATCCCGCTCGATATTCGTATTGCGGGTGATTCGAAACGGCATCACATCGATAATTTCCATTCCGTAAAAAAGCGTATCCAGGTTTTGAGTAATTAAATCGATGATGGATACAAAGCGCGCGGCGCGCGGATCCCGCTTACCGTCGATGCGAACCCATTGAGGGAAGTGGGAAGGAATTTTTACTCGGGCAAACAATTCCTCATTGCGATCGAGATGTCTTAAAATGACTCCTAAAGAAATCGAAAGATTGGATAAAAAAGGAAACGGATGGCCCGGATCAACGGCGAGAGGGGTAAGGACGGGAAAAACATTGCTGGCGTAGTATTGCTTTGCGCGGTTTTTTTCTTCTTCGCTGAGGTCCTTCCATTCGGTAAGTTCAATATTATTTTTTTTTAGAGTGGGTTTTAAAACGCTTTCATAGCAGTGATGTGCGTCTTGAATCATGGGTAATAAACGATCACGAAAACTAACGCGCGCGTGACTATAAAGCGAACCGATGCGCTTCATAAAGTATTCATCCAAGTTGCTTTGAAATATTCCTAGGAACTTTACGCGCTCAAAAAGGGGTGTGCGTGCATCTAGCGCCTCATCCAAAACACGGCCGTTAAATTCTAGCCAGCTTAAGTCTCGATTTAAAAAAAGATCGTTTTCGGTCATTCTTTATTATTTAACATTTATATTAAAAATAAGGTTAATTAT
>CAIMNF010000252.1 GCA_903842755.1 Oligoflexia bacterium | reverse complement strand
ATTAAGTACCTATGTCCACTCGTGTCGGGTCACCGTATAGAAATTCCAAGATTTGATCTTTTTTGCGGAGGGTATCGTTGTAGCCTAGGTCGACTAATTGAGAAGTGTACGATTTTTCGAAGGCAAGGTAACTTAACAAATCCCAGCCTTTGTCCGCCTTCGCTCCCACTCCGCGGAGTAAAAAACGAAGCATCGAAGGAAATTCTTTAAGTGTACCTTTGGCTAAATTTCCCAAATCTTGGCTTGGGCGCAAGGCCAAAACGGGAATAATTCTGAGTTGGTTTTGCGTGCGTTGGGTTTCGCTCATTAAGTTTAAGGTTTTGTTGATTCTCTGCATCCGTTCGATGTCGGTTTCCAGGGAATCTAAAAATACGGCATTCAGAAGAACTCCGCCAATTTCCGCGATTGATAAATCGTCTCTTTTAAGTGTTTTGTTCAAGTGGACCGTTTGTTCGTCACTTCTAAAATAGCGAACACCGATGGCTATGACCCGAGATGCGCCTAAATGAATCGCAGGACTCAGGGGCGAGGTCAGGCGAATGCAACCGTCTCCGAAGGGAATTCCATCAATTGGAACAGGAGGAAAAAAGACGGGGATGGCACTGGAAGCCATGATGTGGTCAACGATGAGCGGTGCACGAATTCCAAGTCGGGTGGACCTAACCCAGGGACTAATATCGGGATGGCCATCAAAGTAACTAATCGCTGTTCCCGTCAGATAGTTGGTCACTGAAAATCCGACACCGTAAAGGATTTCGTCTTTGAAAAGCTGTGGTAGGCGGTCTAGCTTTAGTTCCTGAGTGAGGAGTGCCTTCAGCGGTGAAGTATCGAGCAAATGATTGGCTCGTTTTTTTACCATGCCTCCTAAGCCCACTGTACTTAACCACTTAGATCCCAGTGAGGCAATCGAGGAGGCGTCCGTACGATAGACGCGATCAGAAGTTAGATTGGACCATAGGTCGCAAAGTCCCTGCGCTGCCCGTTTAAAATCATCTGCACGGGTCATCAGGTACGCGCTATTGATTGCCCCTGCTGAAACACCAGTAATCACTTTAAAAGGCGATTCCGTTTGGTGCGTAATTTCGGATAGGGCTTGAATGGCTCCTACTTGATACGCAGCCCGAGCTCCCCCGCCCGTGAGAACTAACCCATTCTTCATTCTTTAAGGTTAACGCCGTTCCCGGTTGTCTGTCTTGAAATTTTTAAATACAGTGCAGGGATCAGGGCGTGTCAGTCTTTTGACCTGAGTTGCCAAATTCGGAGGATCTATGGCGGTGAGAAGTGTGATTCCGGTTTCCGTTCATTCCAGAAATAATCGTGACCTTGCCCCGACCGAGGGGCAATTGGATGCCGTCGAGTGGAGCCAAAAGGAGAGGCTTAGGAATGCGGTTAAAACCTACTTTTTATTTTTAATGATTAATTGTTTTGGGGCCGCAATGCCGCCGTTTCACATTCTGATGGGAACGGCATTGTTTATTACCACGTGGGTGATGACTTTCGAGAAGTATTCTCAAACGCATTTCATCGAGGGGGGGAGTGCCCCTTGTCCAAAATGCCAAGAGATGATTCGGATTGAAAAATCGAAGTATAAAGAGCGCATTACCGATTGCTGTGCAAAATGTCACGAGGATGTTGAAATCTTATTTAAAGCGAACCCGATCGCTTAAGAAAGTTTTAAGGGCGCGGTAGTGCTGAACTGGAGCGTCTTATAATTTTCGGTCGCATAGCGCAGGGCCCAGTCGCTTCGGAATAAAATGACAGGGTTGTCGTCACGGTCTAACAGGGCGCGGCTGTCTTCGCGGCGTTGAAATGCATCTAAATCTTGCTCAGAAACTTTGACTCCTGCAGTTTGGCTGATCACCCAGCGGGCGTGCGTGAATCCTAACTTTTCAATTTTTACATCGACCGAATATTCGGCCTTTAGACGGTGCTGAAGTACTTCAAACTGCAGTGCTCCCACCGCACCGAGTACGGGGTCCTTATCGCCCAAGCCCCGTTGGCGGTAAACTTGAACGACACCTTCTTCCGCAAGTTGCTCCAACCCTTTTTGCAGTTGCTTGCGCTTCATGGGATCTAAAATGAGGACACCCGCAAAATGTTCCGGCGAAAAGCTGGGAACCCCTTCATAGATCAGTCCCTTTTGTGCCGAAAGAGTGTCGCCAATGCGAAGCTGTCCTTGGGTGTCGACCAGGCCGATAATGTCCCCTGGCCACGACTCCTCGACTACAATCCGCTCCTGACCAAAAAAGCTTACCGGCATGGCGAGTTTAATCTCCTTAGCGAGCCGAGCGTGTTTGACCATCATGTTTCGTTCAAATTTTCCTGAACAGATGCGAATAAAGGCGACACGGTCCCGGTGGGACGGATCCATGTTGGCCTGAATCTTAAAGACAAACGCACTAAATTTAACCGATGCGGGGTCAATAAAGTCTTCTTCATTTCCGATTCGGGCAATCCGCGCAGCCGGAGGTGGCGCAAGCTCAATAAAGCGCTGAAGAAAGCGTTCCACACCAAAATTGTTCATCGCACTTCCAAAAAAAACAGGGGTGAGCTGTCCGCGCAAAACTCGATCCCAATCAAACGCATCGCCTGCCATTTCTAAAAGTTCAAGCTCTGTCTTAAAGTGATCGTAAAGTTCTTTGGCCTCCTCGAGGTCGTTTTTGGGACCGCCCAGACTCTCCATAAAGGAAGGGTCGTTTATGCTGGTCATTTTTTTCGGTTTTAGGCGACCCTTTACGTTCGCTTCACCCTCGGTTTGGAAAAAGAGAATTTCCTGAGACTGGCGATCATAAACCCCGCGAAAGCGATCGCCGGTTCCGAGTGGCCAGGTCATCGGGCAAGATCGAATCCCTAAAATTTTCTCAAGCTCGTCCAAAAGTTCCAAAGGCTCGCGCGTAGGGCGATCCATTTTATTGATGAAGGTAAAGATCGGTATGCCGCGCATGCGGCAGACTTCAAAGAGTTTTCGTGTCTGGGGCTCGACCCCTTTTGCGGCGTCGATCAGCATTA
The DNA here is from genome assembly GCA_903842755.1 of Oligoflexia bacterium. GTDB lineage: Bacteria > Bdellovibrionota > UBA1018 > UBA1018 > CAIMNF01 > CAIMNF01. The sequence goes on along the minus strand of CAIMNF010000252.1, from coordinate 1,874 downwards.
CTGCAGCATCTGCAGCCATTAACGTCCGGTAAGTGTCTTCACTGAAGTCCTTATGGCCGGGAGTATCCAATAAGTTTAAAATTGAGCTTTGGTACTCAAACTGTAGGACCGAGGTGCTAATCGAAATCCCGCGCTGCCGCTCAATTTCCATCCAATCGGACGTTGTGTTTCGCTGATTGGCTTTGGCCCTTACCGCTCCTGCCAAATGAATGGCGCCACCGTAAAGGAGTAGTTTTTCGGTTAAAGTGGTCTTCCCTGCATCCGGATGTGAAATAATTGCAAAGGTTCGCCTTTTGGTAACTTCGGCCTGTACCTGCTGATTTGCCTGCTTTTCCAATGAGTTATGAGGTGGGTGTGGTGCGTCTGACACAGCTAATTGAATACCAGATTAAACAAATAATAGAAAGTGCTCAATATTTGACGCTTTTAGTCCGATAAGGTTATTGTATGAAAACGGTTCCTAGTCAACCCACAATTGCCTTGATCGTCACCCTCCGGAAAGAGGGGCCTATCCTTACCGAGACGTTGACCAGCGCAGATGAAATCTTGGAATTGGATTTGGCGATCCATAATCGGGAACCGCAGCCAATGAAGCGCGTCCATGACTATCGTCTAAAGCAAGTCGCTGAAGACGAAGAGTTTGCCGATTTCGTCGAAGGGCTGTTGTCGCAGCCATTTTTGAAGCCAGAAGTGCAGGAACATGCGGTGCAATGGTTTAAGTCTCGAGTGAAAATCGAAGGGTTTCAGAAGGCCGAGGACGAGGCCTCGCGCGTAATCGCTCAATACGCATACCAAATCTATCTTGCCGACTCTCAACGAACGGATTTCCTGCTGACTGGCCCTAAGGCAAAGGTACGTATCCGAGTCATTGAAATTGCTTCTGCTGAAGTAAGCCCTAAAGCGGCCTAAGCCAAGAATTTGTTTTTTAAAGACAAAGCCGAGAATAGCATGGATTCTCGATCAAGCTTCGGCTAGATTAACAGGAGATGACCGAGCCCGCTCCACTCAACTTGATTTCCACCGCAAAAGACCTTGCCGCTTTGGCTAAAAAATTGTCAAAGTTAAAGGAAATTGCTTTAGATACGGAGTTCATCCGGGAAACTACGTTTTATCCAAAATTAGAAATTTTACAAATCGCAAGCGAGGACGAAGTCTGGCTCGTCGATGTCCAAGCCTTTCAAGAAAAAGGGCGAGTCAACACGAAAGAACTTAAGCCTTTAATTGATATTTTTGTAAATCCGGAAATTTTAAAAATTTTGCACGCAGCCCATGGAGATCAGGAGTGCCTACTTTCGGCACTCAATGTCGTCGCTTCACCAATTTTTGATACCGCCGTTGGAGCATCTTTGTGTGGATTGGGAGATAATATCGGTTTAGGAAATTTGCTCAAAACCGTACTCGGAGTTGAACTTTCAAAAGGCTATGCGCGGACCAATTGGTCTAAGCGGCCGTTGCCAAAACCGGTTTTGGAATATGCGGCTTTGGATGTGAAGTATTTGATTAAAGTGGCTCAGGCCTTGTTCGAACGATTACAGAAATCAGAACGCAAAGCGTGGGCCATGGAGTTGTCTTCAAAATTTTGTAATATCGAATTGTATGAAACTCCTCCCGAGGAAATTGCAAAACGGCTTGCAAAGTCTGGAAAATTTAACATTAAAGATTATGGAGTACTTTTAGAGTTAGTGCGATGGCGCGAAGCGCGAGTGCGGGAATTAAATGTTCCACGACGATGGCTTGCGGACGATGGGGTGTTAATCGATCTCGCAAAAATTAAGCCCCAATCCGAAGAACAGTTGCAAAGTTTTAGGGGGCTTTCAAAAAGTGAGCATAAAGCCAATTATGCAAAACGGATCATTGCGGCGATCCAGCACGGT
>CAIMNF010000251.1 GCA_903842755.1 Oligoflexia bacterium | reverse complement strand
TTTGAAGAAATTTCAAAATGAAACTGCGCTTCGATGAGGTTCGCTTGAAGGGCTCCACTTTTTTCTGGCGTAGAAAACGTGCACTTTAAATTTTTAAAACGAAGCGAATTTCTGCCGAAGAGAGAAATGTTGACTGAATTTTCATCAAACGTACAAAAAGTCCCGTGTGCTTTAAGTTGGTTCGCAAGCGTTTGCGAAAGCCAATGAGATCCTGAAGTGGAATTTAAAAAAGCAATGCTCGAAAGAGCGAGTGCAACGCAAGCCCCAATGCTCAGAAAAAACAGCCATAGTCCCTTATGTTTCATTGGAAGAAAATTTACCAATTTATTGACCATAGAACTAGGAAGAAATTAGGCGCCATAAAAAGTGTAAGCGGTAATCTCGGAGCGGTTGCCTAGTCGATTGGGTGGGCCCCAATACCCTGTTCCGCGATTGACGTACAGTTGTGTTTTTTCATTGATTTGATAGTGCCCTTCGGTGTGCTTGAAAAGCCCCTTGACGATCCAAGCAAATGGGTAAAATTGGCCAGCATGGGTGTGTCCTGAAAATTGGAAATCAAAGCCTGCTTTGGCTGCATCGTCGATGCAATGAGGATTATGGGCCAGGAGCAATTTAACGGAGACGAGTTCCGCACAGTGGGCAGCCAAAAACGCATCCGCTTTGTGGCTTGAGTGCATGCGGTCGGCTTGGTAGTCGTAGACCCCCGCGACCAGAATTTTAGAAGTGTTTTCGGAGGGGCGTGCGGTTGGCCGTTCAATGATTTGGTTTGAGTTTTTTAGGACGCGAATTCCGATCGATTCAAGGTAATGGATCCATTCCTCGACTCCCGAATAATATTCATGGTTCCCGGTACAAAAAAACACGCCGTCAGGGGCTTTTAGTTTTTTCAGCGATTCCATCATGGGGCTCAGTTGTTCGACGCTTCCATCGACCAGATCACCCGTGATGAAAATAAGATCGGGCCGAGTCTCCATCACTTGACCCACCACACGTTCTAAAAATGCGGAGTGAAGAAGCGGACCAATGTGAACATCTGAAATTTGAGTAATCTTTAGGCCATTAAACTCCGGAGGCAATCCGGGCAATTTAAATTGGACGGCCCTCACCTCTGGGCCAGCTTGAGCCTCCCAAAACCCGAGTCCACTCGAAAGTGTTACACCGGCAATGACCCCTTTTGTTAAACCTTCGGTAAGAAAGATTCGTTTTTTTGGGTCAAAGGGCCTAGCCAGGAGCTGAGCCGCCTCAAGGAAAATTAACGCAATAAAAAGAACGCCCACCCAGCCCATTAAAATGTATTGAGTGGTTTGGAAGGCAGTGGAAATAAAACTTTCAGGAGCGGGTTTGAGGGCCCTAAAAATGGTGGGTCCTAAAATCAGCAAAAAGAGTAAAAGTCCAAGTCCAATTTTGAGGACCTGTTTTGCCTTTGGCGATAAATGAAGTCTCTTTTGAAGGACTTGATAGGTAATCCAACAGAGGGTCCCTGGGGCCACTGTAAAAAACAAAACAAGGCGAAGAAAAAACCATGGGTTTGGGGACATTTTATCTTTTAGAGCTCATGCTCCGAGACTCATCATTTTGAGCAACTTTTCACGACGTGCAAAAAGTTCTTCTTGGGTCAAGGTTCTCAGTCTTCCAATACTAAAGTCTTGAATGGTAAAGCTAGCCATCACTGTCCCATGAATAATTGCCCGACGCAAAAGTTGATCCCATTGCGTAGGATGAGAATTCATCAGGGTCCGACTTGCACCATTTTGAGCTAAAAAGCCAACAACCGCGCCAGCAAAACTATCCCCAGCGCCCGTCGGGTCGATCACATCATCCACTAAGTAAGCAGGAGCTAAAAATATTCCAGTGGGAGTAAAAAGGGCCGAGCCGTACTCGCCCCGTTTAATCAGGACGTTGGATGGACCCATCCCTTGGATTCGTTTTGCAGCTTTTTCGAGGCTGTTCTCTTCCGCCAGCAAGAAGGCTTCTTTTTCGTTAATGCAAAGGAGGTCTACGCTTCGAAGTGTTGTTTTAAGTTCTTCTGGTTTGCAGGTAATCCAAAAATTCATACTGTCGCAAGCAACCAGTTCGTGATCCTTCACTTGGTGAAGGACGTGTTGTTGAAGTACCGGATCAATGTTTGCTAAAAAAACAATCGGGCAATGGGTGTGAGTGGAGGGAAGTTTTGGGTCAAAATGCTCAAAAACATTTAGAGCAGTGGCCAAGGTTTTTGCTTCGTTTAAATTGGTATCGTATTCGCCCACCCAATGAAACGTTTTTCCTTTAGCGATTTGCACTCCGGTGACATCAATTCCACGGGAATGTAAAAAATCCAAATGCGCCTTTGGGAAATCGTCGCCGACCACGGCCACAATTTTTACGGATGTAAACAGCGAGGCCGCCAATGAAAAGTAATTTACGGATCCCCCTAACACGTGGTCCGCTTTTCCTGAAGGAGTACGAACAGAGTCAAATGCCATGGAGCCTACCGAGAGGATTGTTTTGTGCGCAGGATGATTCATAGGCCTCATACTCTAGTAGCGGATTTCCTTGGGGTCAACCCAAATGCGGTTTTGAAGCTTGATTTTAGCGGGGATTGTCGCTTCCGCCTTTTGAATGAGTTCATTAAAACCGGTTATTCCTGAACCTAAATTCGTCCAATTCAATGGAATGAGGTTTGGTGCCCCACGTGTCCAAAGTTCGGCTTGGTGCGGTTGGTAGGGGGAATCGGCAACATAGACTGCGGTACCTTCAGCCGTAAACCAAATTGCATCTGAAGCTTGAAATGGGTGCGGATGGTGCTGAAGGAGCGATTGATTCTGGGTAAGCGGAATTTTGACAAAGCCCAAATCTTTAAGAGTCTGGGACCACGCGCGAGACGGAGGCCACGTGGTTTGTCCAAAAAAAGTTGCGCCTAATTGAGAACTCCATTCGTGGGCACTAAAAGAAAGGGCAATACCCATCAATAAAAACACCAGTCCTTTATAAATCTTGATTACATAAGCACCTGGTGCTGACGCTCGACATGCGCGTGATAGTTTTGATAATGTCTTAGAAAAATTCTTGTCCCTAAAACTAAAGTAAGAAAAACGACGCAGCTCCATAGACTCATCTCCAATAAAATGCTTCCAGACTCGGTGGATGTTGTTTTTTTATTCGGTCCATTTGGCCGACCATTCATTGTGAATTCCTCCTGTTGTGTAACGGGTTTCCGCGGTTGAAGTTAGATTTCGATAATGCAAAGAAAAGGCAAAGGAGTACCCCTTGAGCTGACTAAACTCTAAGGGGTTAATTAAATCGCTTTTGTTTCCTTGAATCACGGTGAACGGGAAGTCAGGAAATGAGGATTTTTGCGTAAAGACCGGAAGCGTGCATTTTCGGCCTACGCCCGCAATCCAATATGCCTTTTGAAGGAGCCAAAGATTTTTGGCCGATTGCTGGATTGTTTTTTCGATTCCCAGGTAAACGTCCGCAAATTTTAAAACCACGGGACAGGTGACGACGCTCGAACAGGTAGAAAGTGCAATCACCCTAAACGCATGGATTCGGGTATAGGACTGGGTCATGACTTCGGCAATGGATCTGACTTGCAAGGCGGTACTTCCGGTGCATTGGTCTAAGTCGATCTGGATTTTGGTTTGATTCTCGATGGTGTGCATTAGTTGGAAGAGTCCCCCGGCGGTAAGGACTGCACAGAGTGCGAGGCTTGCTCCAAGTGTTGAGAAGCCTTTTGCACTAGCCCAGTAAGAGCGCTTTGAATCGGGCCGCCCGTTGCGAGATTCCGTAGGGGAAGAAGGGTGACGGACTCTTGAATCGCCCCGCATTGGGGTTGTACTCGGATTGGAGCCTGGGTTTGAATCAGGCGCTCCCGGGCCGATTTGAACGCGTAATTTGCACATGTACACCGACTCCATTCTCGTTGTCCCCAAATCAATGCTGAAAGTCCTAGGGGAGCAATCATTAAAAGCGTCACTAAGTTGAATTCCAACAAGGTTTGGCCTGAAGTTTTACGTTTTTTTTGAGGGGGTTTCATACTGCAGAGCTTAAGGGCCTCCCAGAATACTTGGTCCTTTGCCTTGAGCGCTTCCTAAGGTCACATGCTCTAGCTCTTGTTGAATTTCATGCATTTTGGTGTAAATGGTGTGACCCACTCCTCGAACCATTACAATCGAGGTTACGGCGATGAGGAGGGTAAGAATGAGGTACTCGCTTAGCGCTTGGCCGGAACAGTTCCCTCGGCGAAGAGATTGATGGGTTTTTGACATGAGTTTTTCCTTTCTGGGTGAAGAGTGACCACGTTAAAAAGGGCTATGGAAGAAGTGGGCCAACGTTGACTTTCATTCGGTCAGGGCTCAAACTAATTAAAGATGCCTGAAAAATCGGAGAAGTTTTTTATCTTTAGTTGGAAAGAATTAACGGTAATTTCGCTCCTTGCGCTAATATCGATCACGTTCTTTTTTACCTTGGGTTTGCATTATGGAAAAAAGATTGGAACCGATTCTTCTCATCAGCAGGCGGTGACCGGAAAACTGGAAGAGAGTCCGGAAAACTTACCTAATCGGGAGTCGCTTGAGCAAGCGTCCCATTCGGCCCTCGTCGCGACCGAAGAGTCGATTAAAAATGTTACCGAAGGCGAGTTGGATCAGGCGGGCGTTAAATTGGAAGCGCCAAAACAAGTGGATTTGCCTTCGAATAAAATGAAACCTGAAATTAAGGTTATTCCTGCACCGAAAGCGGCTGCGCAAGCATCTGCCGAAGCTGATGCGCCGAAACAAGGGGTCGCAAAAGCAGCAGCGCATGGAAAAGGCAAATTTGCAATTCAACTTGGGTCTTTTGCAAGCAAAGCGGAAGCGTTAAGTCACATCAAAACTTACGGAAAAAAAGGTCTCCATACCGAAATTCAGGAGGCGGTGGTGAGTGGCTCGACTCGGTTTAGGGTTGTTTTGCCTGGCTTTGCAAATAAACACGGTGCCGATGATCGGGCGAAAGAGCTAAAGTCTGAAAAAAAGATTTCAGGCTTTGTGATTATTAAGGAGTAGCGCAGCTCTTCGGCTATTTTGCTTTCCGCTTCCGTTCGTTTAATGTATCGACTTCTGTAAAAATTCTAAACGCCTTAAACTCGAAAATAAGTTTTTCTTTATTAAAATTCGCGACAATTTCAGAACTCGAGACCAGATTGATATTATTCAGAAACTTTTGATCGACTAATTCTTGAAACTCGGTCGGACGAATGGGCGGATTAAAAAGATTTTTACTTTCTTCCAAAATCGGAACTAAATTTAAGTCTTCGGTGCCCTCTTTCCCCGCCACTGCTTTTGACATGCCTTTGACCATTAGTCCAAGCACTACAAAACCGCGAATACTGAGGGAGCGCTGTTTGCCGGGTTCCGCGATGTTTTGCTCGTTTGCAAAGCGCACAAAGCGGTCTAGAAACTCAATGTCCGTTAAAAAAAGCTGGGGTGAGGGACTTTGGTCGGGCCCATTCCGCAGTAATGCAGAAGTTTTAAAAATTTCGATAAGGTGCACGATTTTGCCCGCGTTGATTTGCAAAATTTGTCCGGCATAGCGCTCCAGCACACTTTCTGGAAATAAAATTCCCAATGAAGGCGAATCCGTACCACTTCGGGTAGCGGTGACGAGTAAGGCGGTGCAAAACCGCAGGAGCTCGCTTTGAGTGACGTAGACGAATTCCCGAGAGCGATTCCCCCATTTATCGGTTTCGTACTCGGAGGTTGCACTTTCCAAGGCTCGAATTTTATTGCTGGCGTTGCGGAGGCGCGCGGAAATTGTTTTCAATAAAATTTTAAGCCACTCGGGAGTTTTGTTCAACGTATCGTCCAAAATGTGCTGCGATATTTCAACGATTTCGCAATCAATAATGGCTTCAGCGGAAGCCGACCGCGGCTGATTATCTAAAAAGGCAAGTTCGCCCAAAAGTTGTCCTGCGCGAAAGGTTTCGATTTCGATCGTGCTTTCGCCCTTTTTTTTAAATATTCGAACGATTCCTTTTTTGATCAGGTAGGCACTTTTGGATTGATCGCCTTCTTCAAAGATCTTGGTGCCTTTGGGGATGGTCAGTAAGCTCATAAATTTTCGGACTCCTGTCGTGATTTCTTATCGCTTCGAAAATAAAGACTAATTGCTAATAGTACCGCTGCGCCAAGCAGAAAAAATTGTGAGCTTTTCAGTGCAATCATAATCTCGCGAATGTGTTGACTGGCAAGATAGCTTGAGCCCATAAGCACGGGGAGATAAATTAAAGTAGCGACCGTGTTATAGAGGTAAAACAGACGCGGCTCGACCTTTAGGGTTCCAGAGGCGAAAAAAAGAGCGCTCCGGATTAAAGGTAAAAATCGAATCGCCATGAGGTATTTCGAACCGTTTTTTTGTAAGGTTTTTTCTGCAGAACGTACCGTGGAGGGACTTAAAATCCAGCGCAAAGGGCGTTTTTGGAGCAAGGTTAGACCCCATTTGCGGCCAGAAAAAAAAGTAATGGAATCGCCCGTTAGTAGTCCTGCGAATGCAAGAAGCAGGAGGAGTGGAAAATAAAAGAGACCGCCTGCCGCGAGTACCGATGCGGCAATTAAGGTCAGGTCGGAATTTAATGGAAGGCCACAGCCACAACCCGTAATCATCAGGTAAAAAATAAAATATCCCGCAAATGCGCCGTTGTTCCCTGTGAAATGCGCAAGAAATTCTCTAGCCTGGTCCATTTCTTCAGTGTAGGGTTTCTTCTTAAAAAAATCACCCGTCAATAATTAATCGCCTCAGGGTGTCGAGCGCTGCTTGAGCGACTCTTTCTTTGCCGCGTTCGCGGTTTTGGTCCACGGTGATTTGATGGCTGACCGTCGTCGTTCTGTTGGCCACTCCAATCCAAACCGTACCTAAACTTGCAAACGCATCGCCGCCCTCGCTCCCCAAGTACCCGGTGGTGCTGATCGCATAATCCGTGTTCCACTTTTTCTGTAGAGCTTGCGCCATTGCTTTGGCAACGGTTTCGGAAACAACCCCATGAGTTTTAAAAATCGATTCGTCGATTCCCAGTTCTAAGGTTTTAATTTCGCTCTGATACGCGACCACTCCGCCGCGGAGTACTTTGGATGCCCCTGGAACTTGGGTCAGTCGATGGGTGATGAGGCCTCCGGTGCAACTTTCTGCCGTGGCGAGAGATTTGCCCTGACCGACCAGGTTTTGAATGAGGAGTTGTTCCAGCGTCATCGGTTCAAAAGCAAAAAAGTTCTTTCCACAGAGGGCTTTTAGTTCATCGACCCACTGCTGAAAGGTTTGTTCCGGGTTAGAGAGTGCGTTGTTTGGACCGACCTCAAGTAGTAGTCTAAGTTTGACCTGAATGGAGCTAGGGAGAAACGCCAGACTTACCCGGGCTGCCCCCTGCGCTTGAAGCGCCAGGATTTTTTCAACAAAGGGATGACATTGAGTTGCAAGGGCGCTTTCGCCTATGCCCGTCACTAATAAAGTCTTTTTAAAAATCTGAGTTCCTGGCTCCTTGTTTTTTAATACAGGCAAAATATAGCGATTCATCATGCTTTTCATTTCATGCGGTACCCCAGGTACCACAAAAATATCTAAGCCATGACCCGAGTGAAGAGAGCCCTTAAAATGTTGTCCGCAAGCGGTTCCACAGTCATTATCGATTCGAGTGGCTGTGCCCAGAACATAACCTTGTTTTTTATTGTTTTCGGTCATGACCCGGTTACGGGCTTTAAAAAATGCTTCGACTTGGTTTATCCAATATTGATCGTAGACGAGGGGAATAGAAAAATAGCGACTTAACGCTTCCATGGTCAGGTCGTCGTGCGTGGGACCTAATCCGCCACTGATAATGACGGCATCGGGCTTTTGCAAAAAGTCTAGTCCCTCGTAGATGGCTTCAAACGTGTCGCCAACCGTAAAGTGATGTGAAACCGTAATTCCAAGACCCGTTAGCTCTTCGCTCATCCACTGGGCGTTTGAGTTCAGGATCTGGCCGATGAGTAGTTCGTCTCCGATATTTAAAATGGCTACTTTCATAAATGATTCTTCTATTCTTCGTCAGAGGCGCGCAGTTTTTCAAGTACCGAGAAATCTTCTAAGGTCGAAGTGTCGCCTGACGCTTTCCCGGTGGTGACCATTTCACGCAGTAACCTGCGCATGATTTTTCCGGAGCGGGTTTTTGGGAGAGCGTCGGCAAGCCGAATTTCGTCTGGCTTAGCAATGGGGCCAATTTCTTTAGCGACCCATGCCTTGAGCTCGTCTTTGATGGTTTGCGCAGCTACCGTTGATCCGCTAGGGTCAGCATCTAAAATAACTTTGGCGGAGGCTTTGAGAGTCACGAAGGCTACGAGCGCGCTTCCTTTGACGTCGTCGGGTTTAGCTACCACGGCCGCTTCGGCCACTTTGGGATGGGCAACGAGCGCACTTTCTACTTCGGCCGTGCCCAGCCGGTGTCCGCTCACGTTTACGACATCGTCTACACGCCCCATAATCCAAATGTATCCATCCTGATCTTTTCGGGCGCCATCCCCGGTAAAATAAAACCTTTGTTTTTTGTACTCGTTCCAATACGCGGCCACATAGCGCTCTTTATTCCCAAAAATCGTGCGCAGCATCGAGGGCCAAGGGTGCTTAACGACTAAAAACCCGCCTTCGTTTGCTTTGCAGGACTTTCCGTTTTGGTCGACGACATCTGCTAAAATTCCCGGAAGCGGAAGGGTAGCCGTGCCAGGTTTTGTGGTGACTGAGTCCGGGGAAGGAGAAATCATGATGGCGCCGGTTTCCGTCTGCCACCACGTATCGACGATCGGGCAGCGTTTTTTTCCAATGACCGTGTGATACCACATCCAGGCCTCAGGATTAATGGGCTCCCCCACGGATCCTAATAGCCTAAGCGATGAAAGATTATGGCGCAGAACGAATTCGTCGCCTAGTTTCATAAACGAGCGAATTGCAGTTGGCGCTGTATAAAGGATGGTTACTTGATGGTGGGCAATTAACGACCAAAACCGATCCGGCCCCGGATGCGTCGGTGCGCCCTCGTACAGAAGGACCGTGGTGCCATTCATCAATGGACCATATGTGATATAGGAATGGCCGGTAATCCAGCCAATATCCGCACTACAAAAATACAGATCCTTCTCTTGGGGGCCGAAAACGGTCTTAAACGAGCTTTTTACCTGGGTTAGGTAGCCGCCCGTCGTATGCAAAATTCCTTTGGGTTTTCCGGTCGATCCACTCGTGTATAAAATAAACAACGGATGTTCACTGTCCACCGCTTCGGCTTTACAGGAATTGGATTGAGCTGCAACGACTTCGTGCCACCAATGATCACGTCCTGGCGCCATGGGGGTTTCTTGTCCGGTGCGTTTCAGCACGACCACTTTTTTCAAAGAAGGCACATGGTTAAGGACTTCATTCACCGCGCTCTTGAGTGCGGACGGTGCGCCTCTTCTAAAAGCACCATCTTGAGTAAGAAGGCATTTCGCATTCGAATCGTTTAGGCGATCCCGAAGTGCTTCGCCCGAAAACCCTCCAAAAATAACGTTGTGAGTAGCGCCAATGCGGGCGCAGGCTAACATGGCCATCACGGCTTCGGGCACCATACCCATATAGATGCCCACCACATCGCCTTTTTTTACACCGAGCGATTTTAAACCGTTCGCAAGCTTGTTGACCTCTAAGAACAGTTGCAAAAAAGTGTAGGTCCGAGTGTCGCCCGGTTCGCCCTCCCAAATCAGAGCGGCTTTGTGCGCATGGGCTTCTAAATGGACGTCTAACGCGTTTTCGGACGCATTGAGCTTGCCCCCTACAAACCACTTTGCGAACGGATGTTTCCACACGAGCGCGGTTTTAAAAGGTTTAATCCATTTCAATTCTTTTGCTTGTTTGGTCCAATACGCAGTGGGATTTTTTTGAGCAGCCGTGCGCAGCTTTTGGTAATCTTTTTCATTGGCTTTAAAACTTTTGAGATTGGAGCGTTCCAAAAACTCTACGGAGGGGGCAAATTTACGGTTTTCTTTTAACAATGATTTAGATTTCATTTTATGAATTTTATGTCTTTCTAGATGGCTGCGCAAGCTGTTAAACTAAGACGCGTATGAAAAAAATGAGACTATTGACCCCTGGGCCAACAACGATTCCAGAACAAGTGCTTTCTAAATTTGCGGAGCCTGTGATTCATCATCGAACGGCTTTGTTCGAGGAAATTTTTAAGCAACTGCAAAGCCAGCTGCGCTGGTTATTTCAGACCGAGCAGCCCGTACTTTCGCTTGCGTGTACAGGGACCGGCGCAATGGAAGCGACGGTAGTGAATTTGTTTTCTCCATCGGACGAGGTGATTACGGTGAACGCCGGAAAGTTTGGCGAGCGGTGGACTAAAATTTGTAAGACCTATGGATTAACGGTGCATGAGCTTATGGTGGAGCGCGGAAAATCGGTCGAGCTGGCCGCGTTGACTGCGCTTTTAGATGCTCACCCCCACGTCAAGGCGGTGTTGTTTCAGGCTTCGGAAACATCGACCGGTGCTCTCATGCCCGTGGAAGCGATCGTCACTCATTGTAAAAAAAGAAATGTGCTTAGTGTTTGTGATGGCATTACTGCGGTTGGAATTTTTAATTTGCCGATGGACCGGTGGGGAATTGATGTCTTGATTACCGGAAGTCAAAAAGCGCTGATGCTCCCGCCCGGGCTTGCATTTATTGCGCTCAGCGAACGCGCCTGGAAGTTAGCCGAGCAAAGCCAGTTGCCCAAGTTTTATTTTGATTTAAAGCGCGAGCGCAAGATGCAGGACAAACTACAAACGGCGTGGACGCCAGCAATTTCGCTCATTCAGGGAGCCGTGGTCGCGCTTAAAATGCTTCAAGACCGGGGGCACGAAGCCGCCTTTAAACACCACGAATGTTTGGCGCACGCCACGCGCAGTGCTGCAAAGGCCCTAGGGCTTGAGTTTTTTGCAAGTTCGCCCTCGCCCGTTTTAACGACCGTAAAAGTGCCTCCGCAAATCTTAGAGGGTAAAAAAATTGTCAAACGGATGCTTGAAAAATACGGCGTGATCATTACGGGCGGCCAGGATGAGCTGGAGGGAAAAATTTTACGACTTTCTCACTTCGGCTATACGGACATTTTTGATGTGGTGACCGGAATTGCGGCGCTGGAAATGGCATTGCTTGAGTTAGGTTATCCGGTGGAGCTCGGCAAAGGGGTAGGGGCTGCTCAAAAAGCATTTCAAGAGTTTAAATAGGCTTGGCAGACCGATGAAGTTCTGCTATTCATAAGTTTCTCGTAATTCATCCGAGCCATTAGCTCAGTCGGTAGAGCACTTCACTTTTAATGAAGGGGTCGATAGTTCGAATCTATCATGGCTCACCACTTTTAATTTAATCCATTCAAGAAACAAAAATTTTAGACCATTCAGAGTACTTTTAAAAGGGCTTCTCTTTTTTAATCTGATAGATTAAAATGGCTATAGATGTGGATTAAAAGGGATTTTCAAGATACTTACCCCACGCTTTCGCCGCTTCCCGCGGTTCTCTTGCGAGGAATGCGGCAGACAGGGAAAAGTTCGCTTTTAAGGGCCC
>CAIMNF010000250.1 GCA_903842755.1 Oligoflexia bacterium | reverse complement strand
CGGGGTGCTTTATCAAAGTTTAATGCGCCGGTTTCCTGGAATTGACTTTCAAGCCTCGGGCGGCATTTCTAGTCCGCAAGATTTGGTCGATCTAGAACAAGCCGGGATTCAATCTTTGGTCATGGGAAAAGCCATGTACGAAGGTGCGATCGATTTAAAAACTGCGCTACAAAAACACCAAAAAAGGAATTTAAATGCTCACTAAACGAATTATCGCCTGTCTGGATGTCAAAGAGGGAGTCGTGGTGAAAGGTGTAAAATTCAGGAACCACGAAGTCGTTGGGCAAATTTTGGAATTGGCCAAGCGGTATCGGGATCAAGGCGTAGACGAGCTCGTTTTTTATGACATCACCGCAAGCTCGGATGGACGGCGTGTTTCAAAAAAATGGGTCGAAGACATCGCGCGGACCCTCAATATCCCCTTTTGCGTTGCGGGCGGTATTAAAACCGCGAACGATGCGCGCGAGCTTCTTTTTTCGGGTGCCGATAAAATCTCCATCAATTCGCCAGCCATTGAACGACCTGATTTGATCAATGAACTTTCGGAAGAGTTCGGCCAACAGTGCATTGTAGTGGGCGTAGATTCGCAACGTAAAGGTGATCATTACGAAGTTTTTGCGTACACGGGTAGCGAGGCTGCAACCAAAAATTCTGGTTTAGATACCATGGAGTGGCTCAAAGAAATTCAAAAGCGCGGAGCGGGTGAAGTGGTGTTGAATTGTATGGACCGAGACGGAACGGCGAGCGGGTATGATTTGGCCCAACTAAAGCGTGCGCGCGCGGTCTTGCAGATTCCCTTAGTGGCCTCTGGCGGAGCGAGGACGGCCGAGGATTTTGAAAAAGTTTTTAGTGAAGCACGAGTGGACGCGGCATTAGGGGCAAGTGCGTTTCATTCCGGCCAGTTAGCGATTCAGGACTTAAAACAGGAATTATTAAAACGAAATGTTGAGGTACGAGTGTGAACAAAACAATACAAATAAACTGGCAGAAAGGCGATGGGCTAGTGCCTGCGATTATTCAAGACCATCGCTCAAAAGCAGTTCTCATGCTGGGTTATATGAATGCGGAATCCTTGGACGCGACCTCCCAGTCTGGGCGGGTGACTTTTTACAGTCGGACTCGCCAAGCACTTTGGGTTAAGGGCAAGACTTCAGGAAACTTTTTTGATGTGGTGGAAATCAAGCCCGATTGTGATCAAGACGCGCTTTTGATTTTGGTCAATCCCGTCGGACCTGCGTGCCACCGCGATACAGAAACTTGCTTTGATGGAGATTTTGATTTTTTAATTCAGCTCGAACAAACCATCCAGGATCGGATCGATCATCCGAATGCAAATTCGTATACGAGTCGCCTCCTTCAAGAAGGTCTAGACCGAGTGATTCAAAAAGTCGGCGAAGAAGGCGTCGAATGCGTGATTGCGGCCAAGAACGAAGATCTGGATAAACTAGAGGGCGAGGCCGCAGACTTGCTGTTCCATTTGATGGTCATGCTGCGGGCAAAAAAGACGTCTCTGATCCAAGTGATGAGCACTTTAATTCGGCGTCATCGCAAATAAGCGTAGCGTTGATTAGATTCCTTTCACTTCAGGAAATAAGCCGCTCAAAAAAGTTCTTGAAATGTGCCCATTGGGATAACTAAAGGTAACGGCAAGGTGCTTGGGTTTTCCAAACTGGCTAGGTTCTACGCTTAATGTGCAGTTTTTAAATTCGGTCAAGCGCGAATGAATCTTCGCAACTCCCCCATCGATTTCAGCAACGGTGAGTTCGCCCGTAACGGGATTAAAAAATGTAAGTAGACTTCGACCATAGTTAAAATACAGCTGATTATCCTTGGCAAGCGACCGGAGTGTTTCTAGTCCTTGCACGGGAGACTCGCCTGTTTCATTCAGGTGAACGGCATTAAAAAGTCCTGATTTAGACCGGGTAATGAGATCATTATTTTGCGTTAAAAAAATCTCCTGAAACTGGTCGTAAGAATCATCGGGATGAAGAAGTTGGACTTGATGCGAAGCTTGATTTGATTTTAGATCAAGATCGCCGCTTGCGTCTGGCTTGTTCCAAATCAAAATTTTCGTTTTATCGGCGACTAAAATCGAGTGGTTGTTTGCGTCGATGGCGTGCACTGTTTCGGGATCAATCGTGTCCAATCTTGCAATGGGTCCTTTTTGCCCGCTTCTGTAGAAGGTCATCTTTTTTGCGTAGCGATTCGCAAAAATATTGCCCCGACTATTTTCCAAAAATGCGGTGTGCTTTACCTGAACCACATCTATTTTATAGAATTTTCGCGCAAGAATTTTATTTAAGTCGATGCGATGAAATCCTTGAAATTGGTGGTCTTCTTCCGAGTTGACCCAAAATTCCGATAATTTTCCATTGGGCTCCGTCACGGAAAGGTAAAATTTTTCGTCTCGTTCTTTGAAATGGATCTCGCGCGGTCTTGTATTCAATTCTAAGTTTGCGACCAGTGCATCTCCCTGTTTTACCGAAATTCGCCACCGTTGATGAATTGTGTCCTCGATCAGCCCTGCGACGACGGTCTCAAATTGATTCGCGTTTCTGGCTTTGATTAAGGTAGAGGTGAGGAGTTTCTCATTTTGATTGACCCATCCTTCGCCTTGGATGGGAATTTCATAGACGGTGGAGAGTATTTTTTGAGCCGCTGCCGGATCTAAGTTTCCCAGGCAGGCTAAACCTTCTTCTCCGTAAAGCGGCGGAGAAGCAAGAGTGGGAGTCGGAACGGTAAAAAGAAAAGTAATCAGAACTAAGGGGTAAAACATCAGTAAAAACTTCCTTTAATGCTTAAGTTTCGGTCTAAGGTCATTAGTTTTTATCATATAAGTAAATAAGTCAACTAAATAAAGTGGAGGGGGTGAGTTGAAATACCTGATTTTTTTACTTTTAAAAAAGGGTTTTATCTGTTATTAAACACATTATGAATAAAAAATACTTAGCGGTCCTGATCTTCGTGAGTCACATGAGTTTGGCGTTACAAATCCACCATACTTCGGTCGTGGTTGCTACAGGTAAGTCTGGGGACTCCTGTAACAGTGATTCGATGAGAAATGCGGTGAAACGAGAAATAAGCGTGGCTAAGGCACAGTACGGCACAATGCTGGATGAAGTGATGGTACAAGATTGTAAAGAGTCCGAAGTACAAATGTATGTTGGGCGGACAGCACCGACGACTCGATTAACCTTTATTTATAATGATCGCGCGGATTCAGAGCTGCTCTCGAAATAAAGTCAGCTGAACTTGATCGTCGACCGTCTATTCCCGAAGGAGTTTCGGCGATACCCCTGTTTCGTTGATAAGGTATTGAAGCTGCTCTTGGGAGCGTTGATTCAACTGACCCGTTTTTTCTGCGATGATGAGTTCATTTTTTAACGAATGCTCCCACCCCGTAAGTTCAGTCACGGTCACTTTGTATCCCTTGGATTCTAAAAAAAGAGCGCGAATGACGTTCGTCAGATGACTTCCGAATTCGCGGCGGTGTAATGGAAAACGCCATAAGCCCATGATTGAGCTTGGTGACTTGCCCTCTAATTGTCGGGAAACTTCCGCTTGGCAGCAGGGAACAAGCACAATTTTCTCGGCTTGATGTTCAAGTCCAAAGCGAATGGCATCATCCGTAGCGGTATCACACGCATGAAGAGCACAAATCAGATCGGGTGGTGAGTTTTTCCAGCGAGGGTCCTGAGTGGCTTCTTCTAAAGTGGCTGCAAAAAAATCCATTCGTTCAAAGCCCTCTTTTTGGGCTAATTTAAGGCAATTCTGGACAAGCTCTTCCCGTGCTTCGATGGAGATGATTTGGCCGGCAGAATGATGACGCAAAATGAGGTCGTAAAGAATAAAGCCTAAGTAAGATTTTCCTGCACCCACATCGACCAATAGGGGAGCGTTTTTTCGCGCAAAAAGGCCCCGAATTAAAGGTTCAATGAATTGCACTAAGTGATAGACTTGTTTCAGTTTTCTACGAGTGTCAGCATTTATTTTTCCGTCGGCTGTGACGAGGTGAAGTTGCTTTAAAAGTTCGATGGATTGTCCGCTCCAGAGTTCAGAAATATCGGAAGATTGGGACTGTTTTTGCTTATTTTTCTTCATTCTTAGATCCTGAATCAAAGAATAATTTATGAAAATTTATATTTAGATCCGTTGACACTTTTCCCGAGTTCGATACCATATATTTATACGGTTGGATTAAGTGCTTCAGGGACGAGGCGAGTAGTCATACAACTAGTAAGTGAACTAAAGTGTGTGGTTGCGGTCGGGTCTGTCCAGGGGATGGATGGTGTGAAGCAAGTCTCGAAGAAATTCAACTTGCAAAGCTTGATCGAGGGAGTGATCGGTTTGACCTTTAACGGGAGCCGGAGAATAGAAATATTCTCCGGCTTTTTTTGTACAATGGACTCTCTTTCGCCTCAACAACAACAACAGGAAACAACGAACACAAAATTTGCAGTGTTTTGGGGGCGAACCGTTCATCCCAGAGACAGGGAATTAGGCTAAGATGGGTTTCCGAGTGATCGGAAAAAGGAAAAGTTAGCCCAAAGGTTTTAGAGCCTATCCAAAACCTTCGGTCGCAGCCCCGAAAAATTCGGGTCAGAAGGCAGTTGCAATTTCTTGCAGCTGGAAGAGCTCTGTGACTAGCGGTTCGCCCCGCGTCACTTGCTCCTATTTAATACATATTTCGTGCCAAAGTTGCTTTCTAGTGATTTCAAATACTTATCATTTTTTAAACTGGGGTAAAAACCCACGAGTGTCGTATTGCGCCAGGTGTCATTTTGGCCATTCGGTGAAATGAGCACCGGGGATATTCGATTTTCATTTAATTATTTATTATTCAATTCCCGGAATTTACGGTAGCAAGGTTAGATGAATCTTAGAGTTTATGCGATGTTCATCCTCTTTAGTTTGGTTACTGCTGCGGTTTCAAATGCCGAGGCACCAGTAGCAGTAGGTTCGCACGGTGGCACGATCGTTTCAAAGGCGGGGAAAAGCTATGAAGTGGTACTCGATCATTCCCATCATCAAGTAACTGTTTATTCTGTTCCTGGCCAAGCGTCAGGTGCTCCAAAAA
Source organism: Oligoflexia bacterium (assembly GCA_903842755.1). Classification (GTDB taxonomy): domain Bacteria; phylum Bdellovibrionota; class UBA1018; order UBA1018; family CAIMNF01; genus CAIMNF01. The sequence continues at coordinate 7,269 of CAIMNF010000250.1, read as the reverse complement.
GTGAAATGGTGTTAAAAATTAAAAAAGGGGACACTTTTCTTGAGAAGATTCACCTTAAACTCACAAATCCTTCCGACCCGGCCCGCTCGAATTATACGGGTTTAATCCCCGCCAGTGTAGTCATTTCTGGTGGCGTGACTTTTGATTTCGATTTCTAAAATAAAATTGCTCAAAATTTTTTTTGTTCGGGTTACTCATTGTTATTTAAGTGATAGATATCCGGCAGGTTCCGCTGATACTCTTCCAAATCAAGTCCGTACCCAATAAGGAATTCATCAGGCACTTTTCGTCCCACGTATTTTACAGGCACGGGGACGACGCGTTTAGATTCTTTGTCGAGTAGGGCTACGATTTCTAGCGAAGCGGGTTTAGATTGGATGAGGCGATCGTAAAGAAACCGAAGTGTGCGGCCGCTATCGACAATTTCTTCAATGATCAGCACGTGCTTCCCGGAAATATCGGTCGAGATATCCTTGAGGAGAGTCACCGTTCCCGACGACTCTTTTTCTTTTCCGTAACTAGAGAGGCGCACAAAATCCAACTCCACATCCATTTTTAGGGCGCGCATCAAGTCTGAGGTAAACACAAAAGCGCCTTTGAGCACGCAAATCAGCAGGACACTTTTGCCTTCGTAATCGCGCCGAATTTTTTGGGCAAGTTCCTCGACAGTGGATTGAATCTCTGCGGACGAAAGGTACTTTTTAAAGCTCTGGGTTCCCAGGGTAATGCTCATTGAATTTACGCGTGAGTTTGAGGATTGGTTTGGGTAGATGCGTTTTGCGCCGCTTGGTTCATTGCGGGCTCGGCTGCGGAGGGGTTATTCCCCAGTGTTTGTCCTGTTGGGGTGTTGGGAGGGATGAAGGATGCAGCAGCATTCGGCTCAATTTTTTTGTAAGAGGCTTCTTCTACCCCTGAAAATGAGTCCTTAAAGTTCTTAATCGCTTTACCCATGGTATGACCAAGTTCGGGTAGGCGGCGTGGGCCGACAAGTAATAGGATGACACCAACAATTAATAAATGCTCAAATGAAATTCCAAACATAGTAGAGTTAATGTATCGGTTAAGGGGTTGGACGTCAATCTAAAATTAGGTTGAATTACGACTTCTTTTTACGAGCTTTTTGAGGACTTCCTTTTTGAATACGGTTGAGGGATTCCATTTAGAGGCGGCAAAAAATCCCTTGGAGCGCTCCATATAGTTTTGTACATAAAGCGCAGGTTTTAAACCGATCGCGTCTAAAATGACCGGACGATAAGCGGCCATCCCGATTCCTGTAATTCCAATAAATCCCAAATGCGCATCCGTAAAATTTAGGGGCCCGAGGTGAAAGAGTACATTTTGGGTTTGCGCAGAATAAGCCATGAGGGCTGCATCCATGACGAGGATTGGCCATTGCAAAAATGGACGAACGGCTCGTGCGGCAAGTTGGTTTTTTTCGATGGTCTGGCCGTAGACCCATCCTCCTGCACGATCTACAATGACGGTACTATAAAAAATAGTTTGAAGTATGGTGGTCATTCCATCGGAGGCAATGAATTTTTCCATTGCTTCTATGCCATGGGCTCTGATCGCTTGATCAAACCCTTGGGTTTGGATGCGGGCTACAATTTCTGTAAAATGGCCGAAAATTCGGTAATTTACGATAAATGGCATACTCATCATGCATTGTTTTAAGAACTTTTCCATGCGTCCCGCACCGGGAAGAAGAAGCCAGTTCAATAACGTTTGACTCCAAATGGTATATGCAGCCAGTGTGGCGGTATGTATGCTGATCGCCACTTCCGCATTGACGTGACCAAGAGCTCCGACCAAGTACACGATGGTTGGAAATTCAATTGCTGCGGTCACGAGCGATCCGGACCTAATTTCTGCCCAAGTGGGAACTTGGAATTGCTGTCCTCTGGGCGCAATAAAGTAGCGCATGCGGTGAAAAATCTCTTGAACGGCATTATTGACTTCTTCGTGGGCCAGAAGCGAGCGAGGTGCAGAAAGCACCTTTACTTTAATTTCCGATTTGCTAAAGCCCAATTCGCCGATCACGCTCTCGTATTGACTCCGAATTGCCTTTTCGTTGCCCATCGCGATCCCGGTCACGTAGACCTCCGAGCCCACCACCGACTCACGCCCTTTTTCTGAAATTCTTTTGATAAACGCTTGCTTAAAATCTTCGATTTTTCCGGTACTGAGGGGGAGTCCAATTCCATCCCCCATGGAGGCGTCCGAAAGGATCGCATTGCATTCCAGGATTTGGGATTGAATGTTAACCGTTTTGTGTTGATCGGTATGAGGTTCGCTCGCTCCAAACGCAAAGCCCACCCATAAAACATGAATCACCGCAGCCACTTTTAATAACCGATCAAAGCATTTCATATATGAGAAAGGTGTACCTGACTTGATTGCTAAGGTCAATATTTAAATATTGTTTATTTAAATATTAAAACGAAATTAGTTTTGCCTTTTCAATCTGGGTCAACGCCGGGTCTCCATGATGGTCGACCTGCTCTAAGATATCTCCTCGATTCGGGATTTCGGTGTTTTCTGGAACGCGCCAACGCGCACGACGTTTTCCATCCTGCCCACAAATAAAAAATTCGTGTGTTTGGCCCAGGGGCCGCGAGGGACTGACTAGCCTAAATCTCAAGCCATCGGTACTTAAAGAAGGTAACGCTTTTTCTAACGGAGCTGCTCCTTTTTGAATTACTAAATAGCTAAAAGGGAGCGTTTTTCGATCCAAGCCCACGAGGGCGTCCAGCGACCGCAAGTATTCGGGGCGCCACCAGGAAACTTCTTCGTGGCACCAATCGTCCTCTTGGGCCAGGGCACCGCACGCCTGATGCCCAAGGCACGGAAGCAACAATTTTAGCGGGATTTTGCCGCTGATCACTTCGGGTAACGCCAGCAGCGCTTTTCGAAATTCTAACAGTCGACGGGATTGCAGTTTTAAGGCGGGCTCCACGATGATGCTAATTCCCCCGTCTTCCATATGCCGGTCCACGGTTTTTACAAACTGTTCCGCAAGAACTTGTGGGGAAAGGGCGCACTCATTTAAAAAATAGCTCATCACAAAAAGTTGAAATTTTGGCGCGTTTTTCGGGAGCCAGGGCTGGTTTAACTCAATTCGTCGGTGGAACGGGCGAGCTTCGAACGTTCCTTGGCCCAAGGCCGTCCCATATTTTTCAAACCATTTAGTGCCTAAATTTAGGGCAGGCTTGCTTTGTTCAATTAAGGCAAATGATCCCCGGTCGGGTAGCCCAAGGGGCGCAAATTTTTCGCCGGCTAAAATTCCACACGCGCCCGAGGCTGTGCCTGCGCCGAACTCGATCGCTTTGAATTCTTGCCCGGAAAAGGGCCATTTAAAGCCCAATCGGGCAAGCTCGCTCCAAACCGAGGCTACTCGAAACAAGTTGCACGGCATAAACGACACCAAGTATGCCAACCGCCGGTTGGCGGGGTTTGAGCCTTCGGTGAAGTAGGACTCTTCGTCGATGGCATCCGTTTGTTCTCCTAGTGGCGTAGAGGTGCGGTTAAATAATTCGGACAAGGTTTTTACGTGAGGCGCCACGGAACGGGTCAAATACCGCCGTGATTTCAACGATTCCTGTTCAGGGATGAGTCCCTCACCGAGCAAAAAATCAGTGAGAATGGGTTCAAATTCGGTTTTAAAAGCGTTCGATAAGTTCACGGGCACTCGCATTGATTCTTTCCTTTTTGGGTCATCTTACGATACCCTCTCCATAAATGAAATTAGGATTAGCGGAGCAGCACCCTCCCCATCCTCCAACGGTTTTAGTTTTAGGAGAGGGGGCGGTAACCAAACAAATTCAAAAAGATTTAGAGTCCCTCGGACTTTTTGCCATCTTGATCGATGAGCTTCGTATTCCATTGGAACAGCAAGAGCTTCCAAAACCTTCCGACATTGATGCGCAAGACCGCTTGTCGTTTATTTTAGAAACTTTTAGAAATCACGGTCCGGAACACACCTGGGTCCATCCTGGGGTTACGGTGTGGAGTGAACGCCATGAGTTCGAGGGGTGGGCCCGAAAGGTAGGCGTGAGTGCGATTACGTCGCCTGCGAGAGTGCTCAGCATGTGCTGGAATCATTTGAATTTAATTAAAACTGCAGAAAAGCTTGGCATTCCTACCTTGATGCTCAGTGATGATCCCTTGACCTCAATTCGGGAAATTGAAGATCAACTTAAACGTCTGGTCGGCCAAAATCAGGCCACTTTACCATTTGTCCTAAAGTCGGCTTACCGCATGCGTGGGGGCTATGGTCAGCGGGTGATTCGGGGCCTTGAAGAACTGAGCGAATGGGTTCCGGTTTGGATGAATCAACTGCAAGACCAAACGGGCGAATCGATTTTATTTGTGGAGCGATACTTAGAAAGTGCGCGAAGCTACGTGCAGCCCTTTGTGCGTTTTCAAAATGGGGATTTAAATTTTTTTCCAATTACAGACGCATCGCTGATGGTGGCAGGTAAAACATGGATTGAGGTTTGTCCTGCGCAAAATATGGATCAGGACCTTCAAGATCGGATTGAAGCTCATACCCGCACTCTGGCCGATCAGATTGGGTTTGTGGGTATTGGCATGTTTGTGTTTTTGTCCGACGGGGTCGAGGTTTATTTGATCCAAGCAATTTCGCGAATCCACACGGGATATAATCTTTGGGAAAAAATTGCTCGGACTCAGGCCGTCGCGTGGCAAATGGCGGCGCTAGCGCCTTCGCTCATTCCTGTTCGGCCGCAAGCCCGTGCGCGGCTAGACGCTGCAAGTCCCATTTGTGGGGTACATTTAAAAATTTTTGCAGAAGATACTTATTTAAAACTTCCGCATCCCGGGGAAGTTCACGAAGTAAGTGAAAAAACAGAGTGGAGTGACCTGACCAAAGACGCGACACTGATGTGGGATGTGCACCCCGGGCAAAAAGTGGATTGGCGATCGAGCGGCTCGCTCGGGCAGCTTACGGTGTTTTCGCCGACCTGGCGCGAGGTCTTACAATCGGCGCGCGACGTAATGAAAGAGATTTGGATTTCGGGAAGTATACAAACGAACGAGCGTTTTTTGAGCGAACTTCTGGGACACCCTTGGGTGGAAGAGTCGATGTTTTACACAGGGTTTGTGGATGAAGAGTTTATTCCCAAGCAAATTCCAAGCGCGCATTGGTACGCTTTAATGATTCGCGCGGTTTCGGAAGTCAGTGCGCCGTTAAAAGAAAATGAATCTTGGCTTTGGATGAATCAACGGTTGCCCGCGTTATCCGCAGCGCCGCCCATCCATTGGAACTCGCGCATGGAGTTTATCACCTCAAATGGGTTTCGCGGCGTAAAAGGCTTTATTCATAACAACGGAAATTTGGAGCAGATTTGTGTGTGTCCGGTTACCTACCAGCGTGTGATTGTGCGGATTCAAAATTGGTTTTTTTCGTTGCGGCGATCGGAGAAGGGGCGGCCGTTACAGTTGATGGCGTTAACCAGTGGGAGGGTGCATTCGGTTTTCTTTAAAGAAGGCGCTATCGTCGAGCCCAAGCACTGTGTTTTGATTGTGGAGTCATTGCAGTGCTTGATTTCTCATAAGCTTCCCGTCAAAGTTAAATTAAAGAATCTGAGAGTAAAAGCGGAAGACGAAGTAACCCTAGGGCAAGAGCTGGCCGAGCTTGAGCGAGTGATTGACTGACGGGTAGCGGTTGAGCGTTGAATCTTAAACACTAAAAAGGAGCGAGCCATGGCCGGTTATACAAAGAAAATCCCCTTGCCTGGAAAAACTGCAGAGGTGATTTATGCAGCGGTGTCAAAGGATATTGAACGATTTTTAGATAAAACTCCGGTGGGTAAATTTGAGGTCAGTCGAAACGAGTCGCAAAAGGAAGTGAAGTTTACCTCTTCGATGGCCAGTGGCTCGCTTGCGGCAAAAGAAAATGAAATTCAAATCGATATTTCGCTTAGCTTTTTGGCGTCGCCGTTTAAAGGAAAACTGGATGAGGGCATCCAGAAATGGTTAGCTAAAACCTTTGGATAAGACGCAGGATAAAACAGGACATTCCCATTCCATTTTAAAGTCGGCCGGCGTAATGAGCATTGCCGTCTTTTTGAGCCGGATTTTAGGGCTGGTGCGCGAGCAAGTTTTTGCCGCATTGTTTGGCGCTTCGGATTCAACGGATGCGTACCAGATTGCCTTTCGAATTCCGAATTTATTGCGCGATTTATTTGCCGAAGGGGCGATGAGTGCGTCTTTGATTCCCACGTTTATTCAAGTTCAAAAAGAACAAGGCGAACACAGGGGGTGGCAAGTTGCCACTCGAGTATTTGTAGTGCTGTTTTTGATCGTTAGTGTGATCGCGGGATTAGGAATTGTTTTTGCGGAGCCCTTGGTGTCGCTCTACGCATCGGCATTTAAAGCCAGTCCTGGAAAATTTGAATTGACCGTGCGCATGACCCAAATGATGATGCCTTTTTTTCCGCTCGTAGCCTTGGCTGCGGCGTTTATGGCTATTTTGAATGCGATGGGAAAATTTTTTATTCCGTCGTTCGCTTCGGCAATGTTTAATTTAGTTTCCATTTTGGTTGGAGTGGTGAGTGCACATTATTTTCCGCGCTTTGGCAGGCCAGCGATTGAGGGAATGGCGGTCGGAGTGGTTGCAGGCGGATTAATTCAAGCGGCAATTCAGTGGCCCGTTTTAAAAAGTGTGGGCTATACAGCCCGATGGAATTCCCCGAGTCAGACTCCGGCATTGCAGGATCCAGCGCTCAAAGCCATGATGTCTAAAATGATTCCGGGAACGGTGGGGCTTGCGGCTACGCAGATCAATATTTTGGTGAATAGTGTTTTTGCAACATCTGTCGGACCGGGGGCCGTTTCTTGGCTTAATTATGCGTTTCGGTTAATGCAATTTCCGATTGGGGTATTTGGGGTTTCGCTGGCCTCGGCTACACTGCCTGTATTTAGTCGGTCGTGGAGTGAAAAGAATTATGCGGCGGCGGAAGCAGCTTTAGAGAAATCCGTAAAACGAGTATTTGCCGTGAATTTTCCGGCGTCTGCAGGGTTAGCGTTTTTAGGAGTGCCGATTATTTCTTTGATTTTTGAGCACGGCCGTTTTCATGCGGCCGATACGCAAAGTACGGCTCGCGCTCTTGCGGCCTATGCGGTGGGGCTTACCGCGTATTCGGTCGTCAAGGTGCTAGTGCCGATTTGTTACGCGATTGGTGAGACTCGGGTGGCGGTGCTTTCGAGTTTTTTTTCGGTCGTTTCTAATTTAATTTTTAATTTTTT
>CAIMNF010000249.1 GCA_903842755.1 Oligoflexia bacterium | reverse complement strand
GAGTTCACGATCCTCCTTCAATAACTTTATTCTTTGGATGGCCTCAGCACCAATGGTTGCCGCAAACCCTTCCGCATTCGCAGGCTTATTAATGAAGGCGAAAATTTTAAGTCTAACTCCTTCCAAAGCGTGTTCGCGGTTAATGTGGCCCGATAAAATTCCAAAAGGTATTTCAGGCGCAAGCTCGATTGTCTTTTGACGGAATTCAAAGCCATCCATCTTCGGCATTTTTAAATCGGAAATGATCATCACTAAATTCGATCGGTACTGCTGAATCCACTGCAACGCTTGCTCGGGATCCGTCGTAAGTAACGGTAAAAATCCACAATCTTTAATAAAATATTCTACCGCCTCCAATAAATCCGGCTCATCGTCCAGATATAAAAAGTACATCGGTTTTTGACCTTCGAGTTCTTTTTTAATGTCTTGTATCGTCATTTATTTACTCCGTTTTTACCGTTTGAGCAGACCCGACGTAATGCTCTTCATTGTAATGCCTCAAATGATCGAGTTTTCTCAGGGTTTCCACCATTTTCTCAAGCCACTTCTTTATGGAATTTAAGTCTTCATGTTCCTTCAGTTCCGGGCTAATTTTTTCTAGTTTTCTTATTTTTCCATCAATCGCGGTGATCGAATTACCAAACTCGTGTTTGTAAGTACCGATCAATGCCTTAACCGCTTCTAACTGCTTGCCGCGCATCGAATGTTCATAAATACTCTTGAGTCGTGCGAGTGAAACTAACTGAGGCAATAGGCACTCTCGAACAGTCTGTTTACTAATAAATGCATCCGCACCGACATGAATCGAACGGATCATAACTTCAGAGTCCTCATTGCCTGTCATCACCAAAATGGGCATTGCTTTTAGGAAAGGCATTTCGCGAACTTGGGAAATAAACTCTAGGCCATTCAATTCGGGCATTTCCAGATCTGTTAATAAAATGTCTGGTTTTAGCAACTCTAACTGCGCCAAAGCCGCTTTAGCACTTGTAAATGGAAGTATTTTTTTTACATATTGTTCCATAATCGCTTTCAAGCCGGCTAAAAACGAACGACTATCATCGACCACCATTACACTGACTTCCGAGAGGTACTGCTGATTCAAGGCCGACATATGAACGCTCTTTTTCTCTTTATTTTAGGCTGACTTCGCCAATGTTTTGGCTCGTTGGGGAAACTTACTGGTCTCACTCACGCCGGTTTTCTCAAGCACTTCATGCACTTTCGCTTGAATCAACTCTTTAAATTCTACGCTATCGATCACTTCTTTCGTGACGATCCGCAGGACTTCATCGATTCCGCCGTTCGATTTTGTAAGTGAATGAACAGGCTTCGCTTTTTTTAACAGACCTTGCGCCAAATGATCTGCGGTAATCTCTAAAAATGTTTTCCAATCCTGCGCAAGCTCGCCATTCCACTGTTCGGCAAAATAATATTCTAACGTATTCAAGATGGGCTGAATCAGTTCAAAAAAATCGTTGCCTTGGACTTGACCGTGGGCTCCAATTTTTGCCCCCATTTTTTTTAGATAATCGCGGACATGGGATTCTTCTTGCCAATACTCAATGACATGAAACAACACTCCAAAAATTTGTTTTTGAACGGTTTCAGGGAACGGGAACCAACCTCTTTGGCCAAAATTAATCATGGTCTGCCGTTGCACTTGCTCCGCAAAGTGTTCTAAAACCTCATCCGAATGGGGCTTTAACGCCAAAAAAGATTCTTCAATCAAAGCCAAGTTTAACTTCATGGGGTTCCTCCACACTCTTCATCGGCAAGATTCGCATTCAACTCAATAGAATAATTTAAGTTTTAATGCTGCCGAACCGACAAATCATTAACGATATGAGCTCAAATGGCCCACTCCCTAATGTTTTACCCCGAATATTGATCGTGGAAGATGAACCCGAAATCCGCGAACTAGTGGTCATGTTTGTGGAATCTGAATTTAAAGTGCAGATCACCGAAGCCTGCGATGGTCAGGAAGCAAAAGAAATTT
>CAIMNF010000248.1 GCA_903842755.1 Oligoflexia bacterium | reverse complement strand
GCCGAGCCAATCCTTCATAAAGAACCTTTAGTTTTTGAAAACGTGAAACTTTCTGAACGCAGTTACAAATAAAAGGTGGTTGAAATGTCTTCAGCAAAAAAAATAAATATTAAGCTAAAAATTTGGCGTCAAGAAAACGAAAAAGACTCCGGCCGCTTTGAAGAGTTTTCGATGAGCGATGTTTTAACGGACATGTCTTTTCTGGAAATGATGGACACGCTCAATGAGAAAATAATAAAAAGCGGAAAACGCCCTATTGAGTTTGAAAGCGATTGCCGCGAAGGCATTTGTGGAACTTGTTCACTGATGATTAGTGGTCAGGCCCACGGCCCGGTGAGGGGAGCAACCACTTGTCAGCTTTATATGCGGTCTTTCCAAGACGGAGAAGTGATTACCATCGAGCCGTGGCGGGCAAAAGCCTTTCCGATTATTCGCGATTTGGTAACGGACCGGAGGGCATTTGATCGGATTCAGATGGCAGGAGGGTATACCGGCGCAAAGACCGGGCCCCATGCTGATGCAAATGCTATGCTCATTCCAAAAGACTTAGCCGACCGAGCAATGGATGCAGCCGCATGCATTGGTTGCGGTGCGTGTGTGGCCGCTTGTCCGAATGCTTCGGCTTCATTGTTTACGGCCGCTAAAATCACGCAGTTCGCGTTATTGCCACAGGGTGCTCCCCTTAGAAAACAGCGCGCCCAAAATATGGTGCTGCAAATGGATAAGGAGGGCTTTGGAAGCTGCTCAAACTTGGGCGAATGTGAGGCGGCGTGTCCGAAGAAAATCTCGATTCAAAATATTACCATCATGAAGCAGGAGTACTTCAAGGCAGCCCTCGCCGCTGATTTCCGCGAGGGAATGGGCTCGGCCGAAGGCGGCGCTTAAGTTTCTTTAAACTCAATGCTTAAAGAAAACGTCTCTTTTAGTTGTAAGAGAGCCCAGAACGCCGCTAGGTAACATGCAGCTCCAATCACGGCAGTGGCCGTAGAAAGTCCAAAGTAGGGAACGAGCCATTTTACTCCAGCCGTTAATGGAATAACCGCGGCGCGAATGAGATTTGGAACGAGCGTCGTAGTAGTGGCCCTTAAGTTTGTTCCAAAAAGTTCAGCAACCCACGCAACAAGGACCGCGACATACCCGTTGGCAAAGCCAATCACAAATCGACTAAAGTAAAAGCTTTCGGCGCTTGCGCCGTTCATCCAAAAGTTGTGGCCTACGGTGAGGAGTCCGCCCAAAAGCACATAAAGCCCCACGGCTTTTTTCCGGCTTTTTAGAATTTGGCTTAAACCTCCACAGAGAATGTCCCCAAGGATTGCGCCTAAATATCCAAGCATGACGACGGTCCCTGCGCTGACTTCGCCCGTAATGTGGAACGATTGGGCAAGTTCAGGCGCAAAATAGCCTAAAATCCCTGCGACATACCAAACGGGTACCCCGACCAAAAGGCATAGAAAAAGCCTAAAAAGGCGACTACGGTCCAGAACCAACAATTGCAACGAACCCCAATGCGTCTGCGGCGGCGTAGCGACGGATATTGATTTTGTGCGAAGATAAACGTCCGATTCCGCTAAGTTCAGCCGCGCCAGTAAAAGGACGAGTCCCAAAGTTCCCCCGAGCATATAGGCGTGCTGCCAGTTCATAAACTGAGCTAAATAGGATCCCGTCGCGCCCCCGCCAAAGCCTAGCGTTGCAATAAACGCCGCGCCCAAGCCGCGCGCGTCCTGCGGAAGGACCTCGGTTGCAAGCGTAATTGCCGCCCCTAACTCGCCCGCTAGTCCAAACCCAGCTAAAAAACGCAGCGCTTCGTATTGCGAGACGGTTTCCGCAAACGCGTTTAAAAAGGTAGCGACCGAATAAAGAAAAATCGAACCAAACAATGCAGACTTCCGCCCGCGCCGATCGCCCAAGATCCCCCAAAGGACCCCCCCGGCAAGCATTCCCCCCATTTGAAAATTTAAAATCATGCTTCCTGTGGCAAAGAGCTCTGAATCGGGAACATGAATCGCCTTTAAGCTTTGCACCCGCACAACGCCAAAGAGCACGATGTCGAACAGATCAACAAAATACCCAAAGGCCCCTACCCAAAGCGCCGAGTATGTTAAAAAAGAGGTCATGGTGTTTTATATCATTGAACGATAAAATTACCGCCCAGAGACGGAAAAAAAACATCGTAAAACGGATAAGTTCCGGTATTTGGAAGAGGCAGGGCAAACGTCTGGGTGGGGAGCTGTGGTTTAGGTCCGATGACAGGCGTGGCTGCGCCACCGGTAATGGCAATCTGGTGGGTGACCGTAACTCCAGAAAAGTCTAAAAATACACTTGTTCCCTTGGGCACGGTGCAATTCAAAACCTGTCCGCTGGTAAAGGTAGACCCTGCAGCTTCATTGCAGCCGCAGGTCCTGATCAGGAAGCCATCCAGTACAGATAAATGGACCGTATTGCTCGCACAGGCCACTGTGCCTGCAATGGGGTTATTGGTAATCGAGTCACACCCCATAAACGTCAAGGCTACCAAAACAAACGCCCAAGTTCGCACTAAATGAAATCGCATGAACAGAAGTGTCTCAGAAGAGAAAGTAAAAATCAAAGGGTTGCTAAAACAGTCGGATTATTGTAGAAAGAGGATTCTCCATTCTTGCGGACCCGTAGCTCAGTTGGATTAGAGCGTCACACTACGGATGTGAAGGTCATAGGTTCGAGCCCTTTCGGGTCCGCCATTTTTTCTCGAGCCTAATAAAAACAATAACTTAAAAAAAGATACTCAAAAGTGTCTCGAACTTATTTTGTTTTATTTTCAT
>CAIMNF010000247.1 GCA_903842755.1 Oligoflexia bacterium | reverse complement strand
ATTGCCAACGAAAATGATTTAATGTCTAAAGCGTAAAGTTCAGATAAGTTGAAATTTTGATCGCTCTCAAGAGAGTACACCAAATTAGATAAAGTTATGGAATTCGGAGACTTTGGATCTGCAGCAATTAATTTGCGAGCTTTTTTTATGGCGATCATGACGAGACCTTAGGGTGAAACATAATTCATTATCAACTATACTCAAATTGAAGCCAAGCCTCAGTAATCGTATATTTTGATTTAACTCAAAAACTAGCTGGTAGATTTTAAATAGGATAATTATTCATCATTTCTTTAAAAGTGAAGCTTTGCAAATATTAAGTAAAAGTGATCATTATTGAAGCGAAGTCATAATTCTGTAACTAACTATATATAAAGTCGCACCTTTAAATTAAAAGATGGTGTGCAAATTAAAAAAACTATTTCTATTAAAGTAGCTGTCCAAATATTTGTAATTATGGCTTACGGCTTACTCCCATTGGTACCATTTTTATTTGGCTTTATATTTCTTAAACCCAAGTTAATATTGCAATACCGTTTAACTGTTAAAAAATATTTAATTTACATTAAAGAACTTAAAAACGGACCTATAGAGCACTACTTAAAAGATGTAATCTCACATAAAAATGTAATACCTGCAACTATTGAGGGAAGTTGTATTAAGTGTGGCAATTGCTGTCTAGACAAAAAATGTATTTTCTTGGAGCAATCTAGTGAGAATGAATACATCTGCGGGATTTATACTTCTCCATTAAGAAGATTTTCTAACTGTAATTCTTTTCCCCTCAACGCGCGCGATATTCAGCGATATTCCTGTCCGAGTTTTACCGAAGTTATCGCTGAAAAAACTGAAAACACATTCGTGAAACCTGAATATAAAACAAATTGGATTCGCTCGGTTAGCTAATTAAATGTGTGTAGAAAATAGTGATAGAGTCCTGCTGCCCATATGCCGGCACACAGAATTAGACTTAAGAGTACAGCAGCGCTACCAAGGTCTTTACACCTTTTGGATAAGTCGTGCCACTGGGGACCAATTCTATCGATAGCGCTTTCTAGCCCCGTGTTTAAGAGTTCAACGATTAGCACTAAAAATACACTGGCACTAAGTAGACTGACCTCGGTCCAGGTACTTCCGACCCAAAATGATGCTGGTATTAATAGTACGGAGACCCATAATTCTTGACGGAAAGCGGGTTCATAAAAAGCTGAATATAGTCCTTGTAGGGAGTACTTTAAAGCATGAAAAACCCTGGTTATGCCGGTACGTTTTTTGTGCGTGTTAGAGCTTGTATCAATCATAAAGTGCAATCCTAAAACTAATTAAAGTAAGCGTGGGACAGGCATGAGCGGTTGATTAGAATTTCTCAAACACCGAGCAGCCCAATCCTAAATTGCAGATGTGTCATAAATATGAAATATGGCGATCTTAAAATATGAAAAATTAAGCAATTAACATTAATCGAGTATTTGTGAATAAACCATTGTCTCAAAAAGTATCCGAAGACCAGATCAGGCAAGAGTACCTTGATGGGTACGATGAGGAATTAGAGCTCGAACTTGATGATGGTTTGATAGATCACCTTTTAGAAGGCTTTAGTGATCAAGAGTCTAAGGACACAGGACTGGACCGAAGGGTTTATTTTAAAGAGTTATTTAGGTTACAGGGCGAACTCGTCAAGCTCCAAGATTGGGTTGTAGAAAAGGGACTCAAAATAGTGGTGATTTTTGAGGGGCGAGACGCAGCAGGTAAAGGAGGCGCAATTAAGCGTATTACCCAAAGATTAAATCCAAGGGTTTGCCGCGTAGCCGCTCTTCCAGCGCCGAGCATTAGAGAGCGTTCACAGTGGTATTTTCAACGCTACGTATCACACCTGCCTGCTGCTGGGGAGATGGTCTTATTTGACCGTAGCTGGTATAACCGTGCTGGGGTTGAAAAAGTAATGGGCTT
>CAIMNF010000246.1 GCA_903842755.1 Oligoflexia bacterium | reverse complement strand
GTATTACCTCTATTAAACATGTTTTTGGTACTAACTAGTTTAATAAATACCTTTGTCCCCCGTTAATGATGAAGAGCCGCAATTGCAGGGGCTTTTTCTTTTTGCCCGTCTAAAATGCCAGAAAATTAATCCGTCAAAATGACTGCATCGCACACAATATCGCACAAGCTAAAAAATACTGCTGTATGCCGCATAAATGCTAGGTTTTTGAGGAACAGTCTTTTCTGTTAATCCGTAGGTCCCTGGTTCGAGCCCAGGTCGAGGAGCCACTTTAAAGCCCTTGCAAGCAAGAAGATTTAGCGGGCCACTTCCGCTCTTTGTTTGCTTATTTGGGTTCGTTTTGTAAATTTTGATATTCGGAAGTCAAGCATTGCCAAGAGCCTTTAGGGACTTGATCAGCTGTTTGCTTGATCGCTTCAGGTACCGCGTGGCGTTGTTGGCATCTCTTACCGCTGCGCGGGTTTGGCGATTGTGAAGTTTGGTCCAGTCGCTGTGCATGGCCTCTTTGATGCGGGCTACTTTTTTGACATCTTTCGCCGACACCCTGCCCGTGAAAAACAACTCATCTTGGATCATTTCATCGAGCATGTCGATTTCAGGGTACCGTTTCCGGGTCTTGGCATCTACAACCTCTGGCGTCAACTCCAACTCTGGCTCTTGCCATCCCTGAAAAATTTTTAGTTGATGCGCCACATTGCGTTCGTAGTCCAGGATTTTGATTACGAGCTCATGGGCTTGGCTCCCATCCAAATCGTCATGCCGCAGGAGCTCTGACACACCAGAAACAATTGGGCCATGTATAAGTGGGTCAATGGGGTGACTTAGACCATGCTTGACTGCGTTAAGGGACGATTTGATCCTCCCCTCGTCTGTCTTCGGGCCGCTAGAGCGCAGGGCGTTACGCCGATTTGCCTGGCGTTTTTGTGGACTTGTCATGATCGATGGCCTGAACATCAACTGCTTCCAGATCCCGCCGCAAAAGTTCGTTTTGCATCTGCATGCGCTCTACGTGGACTTTGCGATTCACAAGCGCCTCATACGAGGATTGCAAGCCATTGAGCGTTTTGATGCGCAGTGCGATTTGCTCATCCACCTTTGAAATGTGCTCTCGTCGCCTCGACATCGCTTCTTGGGTCAGAATTTCCAACGTGTAGTTGTGGTGTTCCATCCCCTTGACGACGACGGGATCGTCCATGTTGCCATCCAACAAAGCTTGCGTAATGTGTGAAGTGGTTTTAGAGATTTTGGTCTCGAGCCTGTCCGCTTTCAGCAGATCTCCCATCGCTCGCACGATAGAGGCCCTTTTGTATGACTCGTATCGACGAATTCACCACAGGCAGTCAAAGATTTTTTCTGCGAGGTAGATCTGCAGTGGCGTGACGGCACCAAGCTCGGTGATGGTGGTGATGCAGTCCGTTTTGATAAAGACTCTTGGACTCACCCGGAAGCACAGGTGACGTTGCACCAATCAGCTGGCTGATTGGTGAAAACGGCATGACTTGGTTTGCAGCATCAGATTTCTTTGTCATAAAGCAACCTTGTATTGAGGAGCATTCGTTTTGCCGACCAAGCAAACGCCGGGCGCCTTGTCTGGAGACCCCAAGAATTCAAAGCCCGCCGCCTCCAATGCGGCTTTTAGCGCAAGCAGCGTCTTTACATTTCCAGTAGGGACGCCCTCCATGACATCCATTCGCTGAATGGTGGCTGTACCAACGCCTGATTTCTTTGACAAATCAGCCACGCTCCATCTAAGCAAAGCTCTGGCAGCCCTAGTTGCGCACTAGATAACAATTTAAAAAGCCTTTATAACGATTTAAATTAAATCATTTATGAGGTTGTTGATGACTAATTTTAAGGCGCATGACCACCTAGTCAAACTCATTGTGCACATTGACGGTGCCTATGCTCCAAACACCATTCGAGCTTACAAAGCAGACATGATTGAATTCATCAAATTCTGCGACAAAAACTCGTTAACTGCGTTTCCAGCAGCACCCTATGACATCGCCAAGTTCTTGCTTTCAGCCGTGCCTCAAGGCATCAAATCAGCAACCAATCGCAGAAAAGTTGCCTCAATCAGCTCCGTGCAACGCATGTCGAACTTGACTGACCCAACCAAGCACCCCGAAGTCATACTCTGTATCAGAAAGATCAACCGCCAGTTGGGGAATCGATTTGATCAAGCATTTCCAGTAACGCGCAAGGTTCTTGATCAACTTTTGGAAGTTTGTGGCGGTGATATTCGCGGGGTTAGAAATCGGGCGTTACTAATGTTGGCATTCGATTCTATAAGACGTAGAGCCGAACTCGTGTCGCTTCGCGTTGAAGACCTTGAAATCGGGTATCAGGGTCGATCTTCTATCTTGCTGCGAAAAAGCAAAACTGACCAAGTTGGCTCAGGTCACTGGATTCACCTCACCAAAGAGACCACAGAGGTCATCGCTAACTGGCTCCGTTTGGCAGAAATCAAAGATGGCTATCTACTTCGAGGTATACATTTAGGCAACAAAATTTGCCCTGAGCTTGGAGCGAGCCAAGTAAGTCGTATTTTTAAAGGATTGGCCCAAAAAACCAAGCTGGGTCCAAGTGTAGTGGAGGGTATAAGCGGTCATTCAATGCGCGTTGGTGCTGCTCAAGACCTACTGTTGAAAGGTGCAAGCCTGCCGCAGATCATGGTAAAAGGTGGATGGGTAAAGACTGAAACCGTGATACGTTACATCGACAAGTTGAGGCCTTTTGCAGCGATAACAAATCAATTTTGATCTAGGATGAAAGATTAAAACGCAAACAACCTGAATTGGCAGTTGAATCGTGTCCTAGTTGGTTGAGCCGAGGAGACTGGACTCGAACCAACTCTTTCAACGCCTGAGTACTGCTGATGGACAATCAGTAATATCTCAGGTGATCATATCAACGGTGGTGGCGTGTTTTAAACAAATCCTTAATATGTAATCTTCGACGCGATAAATTTTTTCAAATTTGATGTCACAACGTCTTGTGAAAAATGACGCTTTGTATACGCGAACGCCTGCTGACCTATTCTTTTTATTTCATCGCGATTTTTTATTAGACGGCGGACGATAGAATAATATGCGTCGCGATCAAATGGGGCAGCCAAGAAACCCGTTTCCTTATCAAGAATGGTGCCTCGCAACCCATATATATCGTAAGCAACGGTCGGTATACCGTACCTGCCTGCCTCAATGACGACACTACCGAACCCTTCCCTTCTTGAACACAGCAAAAGAAGATCTGATACCGCATAAAAGTTCGACACGTCATCAACGTACCCCACATAGACCATACGATCGGGATACTCTGTCAAAAACTTTTTAAACTTTTGAGAATACCCCTGCTCATCCGGACCAACGATGGTCAATTTGAAGTTGGCACCTTCGGCAAGTAAACGCTCAAAGACATACAAGATATCGTCCAGACCCTTTGCTGCGTTCAATCTCCCAGCGTAAAGCAAATGAACAGGATCGCTGTGCTTGTGCACGAAATCGCGCATGGGTTGATCACGATTGATGACGACACCCGCGATCGAACCGGAGCCGAGCACTGAAATATTTGAATAATCGCACACACCTTGACTGATCAAAAAATCGCGCTGACCAATCCCATCACACAATGAAAAATCTAGAAACCTGACAAACATCTTGTCCAGGGACTTAAAAAAAATACGCTTCAGGCCCGTGTACTCGGCCCACACTTGACCGGTGAAGTAATGTCCCACCACGACAGTATTTGGCAAACACAACTTGAGAGCAAGGGCAATAAGCGCCATCTTAGGAGTGATCGTCAAAACCAGTCGAGGCTTCAGACTATACGCCAACTTAACATAACGAATCATTGCCACCAAATCACCAAAGCTGGGACGGCGCGCAATATCAATGTGATGCAGTTCAGCATCCGTGTCGCAAAGTTCCAAAGTTTGCTTATCATCACCACAAACAAGTAAGACATGATAGGACGCGGACAAAACTTTGACATGCGGCGCCAAAAAATTTTTCGCAGCAAAGGAAGTTGACGACAGCAGCATTACGGAGGGTATGTCCTCATTCTTCATTGAAATCTCTCCTGGGTATGCTTCATATCGACATCAGAATTAAACGTTCGGGTATCAATCAAGATTCGATAGATTTTGCTCGTTCGGATGAATGTGAGATACCGCCCAATCAAGTACAAATTTATATTGATAATATTATGAATGCGCGCGATCTGGTCGGTATGGATAGTCTCATTCAAAATTAGAATTCCACCTTCAAAATTCTCAAGCGCTTGCAGTACGACCGCGCATATGTCCCGGATGTGGCAAAAATGTAGCCCTACACTGCCCCCCGCTTTCCCTTTAAAGCCAACCCCAATATAACCCAACACAACGATGGTGGCGTTTTTCCATCCAAGACCTTTCTGGCCTCCAATAACGGCTGATGGCATTAGTACCAAATGCCTTTGGCTGTCAATGCCCTCGGCGATCAAGCGCGATAAATACCGCGACTTTGATTCTTCATAAGCGCCAACAGGATTAAGCGGAGTATTTTTGTCTATCGTACCGTCTGTGTATCCCGAAAAGACTCCCAAACTCGAGAGGTCGATCAATTTCAAATCCCGATCGCGACAAATGTCTGACATTTCACCAGGAAACAGGACATTGGCGACCTGAAAAAGCTCCGGATTCCGAGTTTCGCCAGCGCAATTCACAACCAGGTCAACCTCAGCCGCAAGGCGCTCAAACATATCAACAGTGCTGCCATCATAGGCATAGGGATGCAAGTTGGCGTGATTGGGAGTAGATGCGCATGCCCGGCGGGTGGGCACATATACCTGGTGTCCCGCCGATAACAACATACGTACGACTTCCGCGCCTATATAGCCGCGGGCACCGACGACCATGATTTTGCAAAAAGGAAGAGAATCACGATGCTTACCGATGTAATTTTTAATCATCCGACCAGAATCCATAGGAGTTTAAATGAACGCAGGCGTTAAACTTAATAATAGGCATCAGTCCCAATACCGAGATCAACTTATTTGAGTCAGTATTGGCTCGGAATCTACTTGCTTTTAATTAGTTTCGCTGACGACGTGATAAATTATTACAAGTGACCGCCAAAAACATCAAGAATAAATATTGAATTTTCAGGAAATGATTGGAGAAAAATACTCCAAAATGCATCAAAATAATCACTGCACGTACTACAAATCCTGTTCGCCAGTTTTTAAATGAAATTGAATATAAAAATGCAAAAATAATAGCTTGAATTACCAAACCAAGATACATCCCTATAAATCCAAAATCACGAACATACTCACGAATAAAAGTTCCAGTATTGTAGGCAGGTGACCAGAGATTCAAAGCCCCCTGATCAGCAAACTTATTTGCACAAAAAAGATTGGCTAGCGAACAGGTCACATCAGCAACACTTGCAAAAGTCTCACCTCCGAAAGAAAATGCGGCAGCGTTTTCAATTTCTAATGCGCCATTTACCATGCCTGTTGAAAAATATTTTATAAAAATAACAAGGATTGAATTGAATAATTCAGCGGTTAAATTATCGAGATCATCAGGTTCATTAAATATTCTCAGAAAAGTTACGAAAAAAAAGAATCCAGCAGATATCACCGCTACATAAATCCCAACAAGGGTTGCACTCTCTTTATTTACCATTTTTACAACAAAATAGTATGCAACAAAGGAGAAAATCAAGGTCCCCTTCACACCATGTAGAGACAATGCAAGTACGAAATAAAAAAGAAATATCAAAATTTTCGTTTTGCTGTATTTATATTCGCTGCTTACTTGAGGAAGTATGATTAGGGCAAATATGTTACAAAAATATAAATAATTAAATAGGCGGTTAGCCCCAAAAATCAGTTCCACTTCT
>CAIMNF010000245.1 GCA_903842755.1 Oligoflexia bacterium | reverse complement strand
TTTGATTATTTTTATTTTTACAATACTCAGCGTTCACGTTTTTACCTGCATGTATACGGCCTAATTTTACTTTTGCAGGGAGGAATGATTCCCATGGGGATTGCATACCTTTACTGGAAGCGAATTTTTGTTCCAAACTATTCGATCAAAACCTCAAAAAGCATTTGTTGGATAGTCACTTTTTTTAGTTTGATCATTCTTTGGGATATCGGCGTTAATGTACTTTTGTTAACGATGCAGGTGCATTTCTTTTTGCTCCATTTTATTTTCTTCCTTCCCGCCATCCTCTGGCAAAGCCGAATTTTGGTCGTCGAAAACATTCAATCCAAAAAATTTCCGCTGCTGGTCAGTTTGATCAAGGATCATGCCCTACGAGAAATGAAGGAAAATTCATCTAAAAATGTGATTTTAAATCATGCCGCAAAAGGGATTGGAACACTTACGCAAGCAAGGCGAGTATCTTTACTTGAGGTGAACGAGGGACAAGTCAGCTTCTTAGGCTACTTTGGGAATTATAACCACACCGGCCATTCTACTTTACTAAAAGAAAACTCAGTACTCCTGCAAATTTTAAGAGATTCTGAATTGCACGGCACGAAAGTTTTCTACGAAGGTGATGCAACAAAAGACGATCGAAGTTCTTACTATTGTATTATTCCACTTGAAATTAAAGGCTCGTCCAAATGTTACCTGTGTATGACCGATTTTGAAGATCATCAAATTTCGCCGTTTATCCTGGATCGCATGAGCATCATTGCTTCCGAGTTTAGCTTAATCACCGCTCTGCTCATCTCGGAAAGAAATAACCGATCTCAATCGATTATTTTACAAACGGCGCGTCTAAGGGTCCACCCACAGCAGCTTCATTCGGAGAAATATTTCCTTGATCATTTTAATATTTCACATCAAATGCACCAACCTGCGTTCCTAATAGGTGACCTGGTGGATAGTACTCCGTTGAACCGAACATTTGGGGCAGAAAGAGTCGGAAGGGCCATGGACTTTTTCTTGGAACTTTTATTCGAAAAACACAGAAATTTAGGCTTTATCGTTTCTCGGCGAAACGGGGACGAAATCACCATCATCGTTCCAAATCAAGAAAACGACCCATCGCCCGACAGTGCTCTTTTTAAATTATATGAGATTGCGAAAACAATTGTGGACGGTAAATTGTTGGAGGAATCCGCGAAAAAATTTGGAATCGTACTCCCGTTCCAATATAAATGCGTAGCCTCACAGTCCGATGCCCAACTTACCAACTCCGAGAATTTAGCTGCTGTTCCCTCATTTTCGCTGCTAACGGATTCCGAAATTGATGCCAGTAGTCGCGTTTTATCAAAAATAGCTTTACGCGGTGAATGTATTTTTTTAGAACGAGCAGGTTCCAAGTTAGCAAAAGATGTCGACCTCGTTCAACTTCCAAAAGAACGGCTAAGAGGCATTCTTCAAAGCCAAGATCTTTACTTAGTCAATCCAAGCACTACGAAAAAAGTGGCCTAAGTGAAGAAAAGTCCGCCCTGAACGCGCCCCTTTACCTACTGAATTATTTTTTTCAAAACGCGATCTGTTCCATCGACGGTGTGATCGGGCTTAAGCTTTAACAAATCGATTAGAAACGGATAAACATCTACATTTTTGAACTTCTTTACCTTTTTGTGACGAATGTTCGGTCCTTGGGCATAAAAAATTGCATTCATTTGGGGGTACTTTATTGGATCATACCCGTGGGTGGCCACCGGCAGATGAAAGTGCGGGTTGTGATACCCTACCGAATACGGCAACTCTGCATTAATTAAAAGGTCACCTGCACGTGGATTCATCCCTAAGTGAAACTCTTTCGGAATTTCGCTTCTTAGATAGACTTTGAAGTGGTGTTCTTTCTGTTTAAGCACTTGATAAATCTTTTCTATTTTTCCTTCTTTTTCTTGGCCGGACTGGCTTTGATCCTGCGTTGAATTGCCGGCGTAAAGAATCATCTGCGGCCCCGTATCCCCAACGGTTACTCCAGACAAGTCCACCAGGTCATCCAAATAGATGATCTTTTTCTGGTCTAACATGGCCATCCCATGGTCAGAAACAATCACCACATTGACCGGCAAACCCGTAGATTTAATCCCATCGAACAATCTTCCCAGCTGCTGGTCAATTTCAAGTACGGCATTTTTGACCTCGGCCGAATCGGGGCCAAACTGATGCCCCTTGGAATCCACATCCGAAAAGTAAAGCGTAATAAAATGGGGCCGCACGGACTCGGGTAGTTTTAACCAATCCAACACGCCGTCTACGCGTTGTGCATTAGTCACGGTATGGTCATACGCTTTATAATAGCTCGGCCTTACACCGTGGATTTGGGCTTCGCTTGCGGGCCAGAAAAAACAAGCGGTGCGCATGCCTTGCTTTTCTGCGGTTACCCAGAACGGCTCCGCCTGATACCAAGTGCCATCACTTACGGCCGCCGTGTCTGAAAGTAAGTAAACTTGCTTACCCAATGGACGCGAAAAATCAAAAAAATAATTCGCTACGATTCCATGATGCTCCGCTTGCATTCCCGTAATTAGGCTTAAATGATTGGGAAATGTTTTAGACGGAAACACAGGCACCATCGCATCCGCAACTGCACCTGTGTTTCTAATCTCTGACAGCACCGGAGGACCGTACTTTGCCGTATAATCCGGCCGATATCCATCGATCGATACTAAAATCACATAGGGCTTCCGTAGCGAATCGCTGGAATTCGGTGTGACGGAATACACCAAAGAACTTTGTCCTTTTGCGGAATGTACACCCTCGGATTTGATCGCGTTTTCGGAACACGCGGCCAAAAGGCTTACGAGCAAAACTAAAAACGGAATTTTCATGGAATGAACTTACTATTAGTAACGATAATAATCGGGCTTATATGGGCCTTCTACTTTAATGCCCAAATAAGAAGCTTGTTCGGGCGTTAACTCATCCAGCTCCACCCCAATTTTTTTCAGGTGCAAGCGAGCCACTTTTTCATCCAAGTGCTTGGGTAACATGTAAACCTTTTTTTGATATTTTGAGCTATTCGCCCACAATTCAATTTGCGCTAAGGTTTGGTTCGTAAAAGAATTACTCATCACAAAGCTAGGGTGCCCGGTAGCACAACCAAGATTTACCAAACGGCCCTCGGCTAAAATAATCACTTGTTTATTATTTTCCAAAGTATAAAGGTCTACTTGCGGCTTAATGGTATCTTTGGTGTGGCCATAGTTTTTATTTAACCAAGCCATATCAATTTCAATATCAAAATGCCCGATATTACACACGATTGCTTTATCTTTAAGCGCTTTAAAATGGCGCTCGGTGATAATCCCTTTACAACCCGTGGTTGTGACGACAATGTCCGCCTCAGCAATCGCGTCGTTCATTTTCTTCACTTCGTAACCTTCCATGGCCGCTTGCAAGGCGCAAATCGGATCAATCTCGGTCACAATTACTCGCGCTCCTGCGCCTTTTAACGACTCTGCCGAGCCTTTACCCACATCGCCGAACCCTGCCACAACAGCTACTTTTCCCGCGATCATGACATCCGTTGCCCGACGAATTGCATCGACACACGATTCGCGACATCCGTATTTGTTATCAAATTTAGACTTAGTGACCGAATCGTTTACGTTAATGCAAGGAACCGGCAATTTGCCTTGCTTTTCTAGTTCATAAAGACGGTGTACGCCCGTGGTGGTCTCTTCCGAAATTCCTTTAATTCCTTCGTACAGATGGGGGTATTTTTTCAAAATTAGATCAGTCAAATCGCCACCATCATCTAAGATCATATTCAGTGGTTTTTGATCATCGCCAAAATGAACTGTTTGCTCGATGCACCACCAAAATTCCTCTTCGGTCATCCCCTTCCAGGCATAAACAGCCACACCTGCAGCCGCAACTGCCGCTGCTGCGTGATCCTGTGTAGAAAAAATATTGCACGAAGACCAAGTGACTTCCGCCCCGAGCTCGGTCAACGTTTCAATGAGTACTGCGGTTTGAATGGTCATATGGAGACAGCCCGCGATTCGGGCGCCTTTCAGGGGCTTTGTCTTTCCAAATTCTTCACGTAATGCCATCAATCCGGGCATTTCTGCTTCGGCTAACTTAATTTCTTTTCGGCCCCATTCCGCTAAAGAAATATCTTTTACTTTGTATTTAAGACGTGTGGATTGAGCGCTAAAGTTTCCTGAAGAATATGCTGCCGACATAGACGGTACCCCTTGGTTGATTCGGAATCAGTTATAAAACGATGAACCAAGTCTAGCACCGAGAAACGATGGACTCAAGCGGGTTATTGACTACCCAATGAAACCGGCGGTGCCAAGATTTGAAGCCCTACTGTAGAAAGGGCGCCTTGACTAAAGCGCTTGACGACGACGGGCATTTGAACCAGCTCGCCAGTGCCTACCTTGCCCATAATCTGCATATTCGCTTGATCAACTGCGAGCGGATCCAAAACAAAATATGGATTCTGAACACGGGTTTGCGTTGCCAGCCAAGGCTGAGTTTCAAAATCAACCTGGAACACAAAATAGCCATCTTTTTTCATAATCCGCCCATTTAACACGTAGGTTTCTCCCTCGGCCAAATCGAACTTTGTGTTTGCCATTTTTAGCGGAAATGGAACTTTGTCTAAATCTAACTTAGGCACCGCGCACCGAGGGGAATCGCCGGGGTGACTCA
>CAIMNF010000244.1 GCA_903842755.1 Oligoflexia bacterium | reverse complement strand
TCATTTTGCTTTGCGGGACCCGAAGGCACTTCGAAAAACTTCTGCATTTCTTTTACCCTATGCTCCGCTTTTAGATGAGTGGGGAAAAAGTTTGGTTTCGGAAGGCGTTAAATTAGGATTATTGAATGAGCGCGAGCTTCGGGAAATTTGTGAAGCCTTGATCTTGGGATGGAAGCGCCTCAATCAAAAAACCATTTACCATTCCCAAGGCTACGCCCGCGCCCTTGCGGGAATCCAAAACGCATTACCAAATCGGCGTGCGGATTTAGAGGCCCTGCTGCCACCTGCACTACGAAAAGAAATTTTAGAAGGGGGGTTACGAACTCATTTGTCTGTGCCCCAAAAAACGGTGGAAGATCGTTGGATCAAAACCGTGGGGCGCGAAATAGGAGAATGGATAAATGGTCTTGAGAGTTAGTTTTAATTCGGGTATTCTGGCCGTCCTATGAAAAATGCAAAGAAATTTAAGCTTGAGCCCAAGCAGCTTATTCGTATTCACGATTTGATGGTAAAATCGCGTGTTCTCGAAGAGCGATTGATCCGCATGTATAAGCAAAATGACGGCTATTTTTGGATCGGCGGGCCCGGCGAAGAAGCATTTAGCGGACCGCTCGGACTTCAAGTCAAAAAAGGGAAAGGGCTTGATTTTGATTTTTTGCATCTTCACTATCGCTCGTCGCCCATCATGCTTGCGATGGGTGCTGAACCCATCGATTCCTTACGTCAAATGAAAAACGTTGCGACCGATCCCTACAGTGGAGGACGTAACTTTGGGAACCATTATTCCAAAAGGGATTGGAATGTGGTGCCGGTTTCTTCGACGATTGAAACTCAATACGCAACGGCCATTGGAACGGGCATTGCTCAAGCAAAAAAAGGATGTAAAGGGATTACGATTGTAAACGGGGGCGACGCGGGTACGGCCGAGGGCGAATTCGCCAGTTGCTTAATTTGGTCGTCACGTCCCGTGATGCCGCTACCAATTTTGATGATCGTAACCAATAATTCGTACGGAATTTCTACTCCTGCCGCGACTCAACATGGGGAAAAACAAATAGCGGACCGAGCAACTGCCTTTGGAATCAAAAAAGCCGTGATTGATGGCAATAATCCAGAAGAAAGTTGGTTTGCCATTAAAGACGCCATGGATTACGTCCGAACCGAACGGAAACCGTTTTTGTTGGAGGCCAAAGTCTCACGGCTTTATGGACATAGCTCGGCAAGCGGAGCAAATTTCGTGGCGGATGAACAGGATTGTTTAGCAACGTTTGAAGCAGACTTAGAGTCTGCCGGGGTGTTGACCCGAAAAGAAATGACGGACTTACGTGAAAAGTACAACGCAGAATTTTTAGAGCAAGGCAAGCAAGTAAAACAGGAGCCCATGCCTTCAGGAGATACGATCTATGATCATGTTTATTATGGTCAAAAGGGGAGGTACTGGTAATGGCTAGCATGGCACAAGCAATTCGGATGGCGCTTGCCTACGGTGAACAAAATTTGGGGATTGAACATATTTTCGGCGAGGACGTGGGCCCTCCTCTGGGCGGTGTATTTACGGTCACGCAAGGGCTAACGAAAACATGGAACGCGCCGTTGGATGAACGTGGTATTGTGGGAGCCGCTTTGGGGCTCGCCTATGCGAACGTTCGGTGCGTTGCTGAGATTCAATTTTGCGATTATATTTACAACACGATTGACTTGCTAAAACTTGCGGGCATGTCCTGCTGGGCGACGAATGGCGATTGGCCAGTTCCGATGACGATCATGACTCCGGTCGGTGCAGGAATTCGTGGATCGATCTACCATTCACATTCCTTTGATGCGACGGCAACTCATATCCCAGGCTTTAAGATCGTCATGCCTTCAAATGCGCTAGACGCTTATGGATTGATGTTGGCCTGTTTAAAAGAAAACAATCCTACTTTTTATCTAAAACCAAAAGCGCTGTTGCGGGTTGAAGGTGAAGAGCCAATTCCGGGCGAGCCGCCCCTAACTCCAGAAGGGCGTAAGCAGCTAAAAGCAATGATCGATGCGCCTCTGGGGGACCGATCCAAGTGGAAGCCGCAGTGGCCGGCATTGACCGATTACACGGTTGAAATTGGTAAGGGAAAAATTGTTCGAGAAGGTTCACATGTGACTGTCGTGACTTATGGACGACACGTACTGATTGCGCGTGATGTAGCCGACAAGCTCAGAGACGAGGGCATCCTGGTTGAAGTGATCGATATGCGTACCCTTTGGCCGTACGATTGGGAGATGATTTCAGCGTCGATTCGGAAAACAAAACGCGTGATTTTTGTGAACGAAGACACCGAGGTTTCGAATTTTGGTGAACATCTGTTACGTCGGGCGGTCGATGAGTTATTTTATGAGCTCCATGCGCGTCCTAAATTATTAGCAGGTGCGTTTGTCCCTGGTATTGGATTGTCCGATAATTTAGAAATCGCGTCGGTCCCTCAGTTTAGCGATATCGAAAAAGCCTGTCGCGACTTAATCAGCGAGCTCGCTTAGCGAAAATTTAAACTCAAACCCTCTTTTTTGAATTTCTTCAAAGAAGGGGGTTTTTGTTACTCCAAGGTCAGGAGGGAGAACTCCTTTTTGAGTAATTTGGCCAGAGCAGATCATTTGACCGACAATGGACGCGGTAAATCCAGTGGTTCGTTGCATCGAGGTTAGGCCCGTTTTTGGGTCCGAGTAATCACAGATCCAGTGCTCAATGCGAACCTTGCGTTTGTCTTTTATCCCTTCAGAAATGGTTTGAATAAAAGAAACATCTTTTTCGCCCCCGCGAGGCATTAGGTATTTCTCCATCACGGCTTTGGTGAGCGCGCGCGGCTCCACTAGTCCATTTTCCGTTTTTATTTTTTCGCGGCTAAAAAAACCCACTTCTCTTAGTGTTTTTAAAAAAGTTAGGTGACCTGGGTAACGTACAAATTTATTTTCTAAATTCTTAACCCGCCCTTGATAAGTCCACGGCAGCGTAGAGAGCATGCCCATCCCATGGGTTGCCTCTACTTTACCAACGACCGGTAGCTCGCACTGCTCGATTTCGGTCATGGGAGCGATCTCGATCAATTGATGATCTCGCAACTGCGTGGTCATGCCGGTGTACTCGTTCGTTAAAGTTTCGATTGCAAAAACCAGATGGTAAAAAAGGGGGGGCTTGGGTTCTAGGGGAATTCCGCCGTCCCGGGTAATGATCGTTTCCGCAGTGTCGAGAATTTCCATTGCGTGGCCGACCGTAATATTGGTCATTCCTGGACCCATGCCGCAGTCCGGGATGATGGTAATTCCCATGTTTTTTGCTTGGTCCGAAAGTTTCAGCTGTTGCAGCACTTGGTCGGTGTCGCCCCCTAAATCGACGAGGGGAACTTTCGCTTCAATCGCGGCCCGAGTGATGTTGACCGCGAATGAGTACGGAGCACAGTTTAGAATTAAGTCACATCCTTTTGCTGCAGTGACCATGGCACTGATGTGGTTTGCGTCTAAGGTCAGCAAAGAAATTTTTTGGGGTGAAGAGTTTTTTAATAAAAATTGGAAAAGTAAATTTGTTTTGTCGGTGTCGGCATCCGCCAAAATTAATTCCGTCGGATTCGCAAATCGAATTAAATCGAGCGCTGCGCCGTACGCTTGCATTCCACAACCCACCAAGAGTATTTTTTTCATAAACCAAAACACTAACTCTTTTTTTTTGAACAAAGATAATCATTGAAACTAATTGACTCTCATCATTTTAAACGTTACACCCCTCGCACTTTGAAGTGAGAGAGGGCGGCGGCGCGGGTAGTACGGGGATCGGCTACACACCTTTGACGGTCGAGGGCGAGTGGTGTTAGGGTTAAATGAATGATTGTTGTGACTGGCGCCGCCGGATTTATTGGGTACCGTACCGTCTTGGCTCTTGAGAAGCTTGGATATGGAGGGCTCCGGGGACCTACCCAGTCTGGGACCTCCAAGGGCGTGGGAAGCGTCGACGATTTAAACTTTTTTAGTTCTCGCCCCGAGCATTCTTCAAAACAATTGGGGGCAAAGTTTGAGAACCGCTTTTCTCCGGATGACTTAGTCAAGCCGTCTTTCTTTGAAAGCGCAATTCAGCACGGCGATCCAGTCACTGGGGTGATTCATCTAGGTGCGTGTTCAGACACCACCGAGCTTCGGTTAGATTATCTAAATAAAGTCAATGTAGAGTACTCCAAATCATTGTGGAATTTAGCCGTCCAGTTTCAGGTGCCCTTTGTTTATGCCTCGTCTGCGGCTACCTATGGGGCAGGTGAATTTGGTTACGAGGACGACGAATCCACGATGGCCAGGCTTCGGCCGCTGAATCCCTACGGTGAATCAAAATTAAAATTCGATTTGTGGGTTTTGGAGCAAGAGAAATTAGGGAATGTACCACCCGCATGGAGCGGCTTTAAGTTCTTTAATGTGTATGGCTTTGGCGAGCGCCATAAGGGTAAGATGGCTTCGGTAGTCTTGCAGGGGTTTGATCAACTTCGAAAAAACAAGAGTCTTAAATTGTTTAAAAGTCACAAAGCGGGAATTGCGGACGGCGAACAAAAGCGGGACTTTATCTATGTGGAAGACGTCGTTGAAGTTATTTTGTCTGCCGCGGGAGTATTTCGTGAATCAGATCCTCGGGGTGGAGAAAAGGCAAAGCCCATTGCTCGGGGTATTTATAATTTAGGAACAGGGCAGGCTCGCTCGTTTTTGGATTTGGCGAAAGCTACTTTTAAGGCGCTTGACCTCGAACCAAAAATTGATTTTATCGATACGCCGTTAGAAATCCGCGACCGCTATCAATACTTTACTCAAGCGACCATGGAGCGACTGCAGGCTCGACTGAAAGAGCAGGGAGCTTCGAAGTCGGTTACTTCCCTCGAGGTCGGTGTGAAAAAAACGGTAGAAGCCCTCGCTTGGTTTGAGACCGAGCAGAAAGAAACAAGATGAATCCTGAATCAGATCCGGTGAGCAAGGTTCCAGGGATTCGTTTTGACGAAAAAAATCCTTTCCCGTTGTTGGCGGAATTTCCATCGTATCGAGACGCTCAATTGCATTCGCGCGAAGTCGATGAATGGTTGGGGATTCAAGTGGATGAGCATGAAAATCTAATTGCACGAGACCCGGGGCTAAGCTGGGAGGATCATCGAGAACGTTGGGCTGGGCTCAATCCCGATGCGCTTCAAACGCCGTATACAGAGTGTCGAACGATCTTAAGCTTATTGAATGTTCAACCCGGTCAGACCGTTGTGGATTTGGGTGCAGGCTACGGTCGAATGGGTTTTGTCATGGGGGCGCACTATCCGCTTTCTTTTTTTGTAGGGTATGAAATTGCGGCCTCACGGGTTGTCGAGTCTCAGCGCTGTTTAGCGCAGTTTAACTATCCAAATGTAAAAATGGTGGTTCAGGATTTAGCTCAACCCGATTTTGTTCCTGTT
>CAIMNF010000243.1 GCA_903842755.1 Oligoflexia bacterium | reverse complement strand
TCTAGCCCGAAGCTTAACAAGTCTTTATTTCAAACAATCGGGGACATGCCAAACCGGATTAACTTTTTCAGCAATTCACTTCACGGGTAATACGAATGCAAGCGGGGACAGTCGAATTGAAATTTATCTTTATTTAGAACAAACGGGAACCGCTTCCGTAATATTTGCCGGTCACCGCTCTACCTATCCTTCTAAAGTTGTCCCAACAACTTGGACAAGCACAGATGAAAATTCGCTTTCTGTATCAGGGTTAGGTCGTTTGGATTTTATTGTCAATCCAACTAATCCGGCGCTTGATTTAATAAGCTTCACCATTTCTAATGGGGACTTTTACCCCGGACTTCAATTGAGTTTGCCAAATCGCGCTGATGTGGCCAGTGCCGGGACTGGCGTGAAGTGGAACCAAAAAGGCCAGACTTCCAGCGAAGTGTGTGCTCAACACCCTTTTCAGTAAAACTTAGTCTCTTGATCAGACATCCACTTGTATTTTTCAAAAAGTTGAAGAACATGATAAGCCACCAAAAAACTTTCATAAGCCTCTTGTGGTGTATAGAAAATCAAATCCCTGGTGCTGGTGAAGTTTCGATTGTGAGGAGCCGGAGGAAATCCTGCCTTCAGGAGCATATAATCCAGAATGATCCCCGCGGTTCTGCTATTCCCATCAGTGAATGGGTGGATCACAATAAAATCGACGTAGTTTTCGATAATATTAAAAAGAGGCGTTTCGTGGTTGATGGAGTTTATTTTAATGAGGAGCCCCTGCAAGTGTGAAGGCACCTCTTGCGCGGGAATAAAAGCTACCCCATTTCCTAATTTCATCTGCAACTCACGTACATCAATTTTGTAATCTCTCCCATTTCTAGTGATGATTCGAGGCTCCGTTCCTCTGACCACGCCTGTAAGAAGTGACAAATCTGGTATTGCACTTCCTGTTGAATCATTCGGAAAAGTCATGCCTTGAGTCACTTGCATCTGAATGGCTTCTAGATCCGTTACGGTGAGTGCAGTATTATCGGAGAGAATTTTGATCATCATTGCATTGGCCAGCGTTAAGTTCTTAAGGCCAAGATTAGTTTGATCGTTACTCGTCAGGGGTAAACCCAAAACTTGAGAACGGGCAAGCTTTCCTGCCCATTCCTCGTTCAATCCTCGGGGGGAAAAGTTTGTCCGCTCGGGCTCTTTATACGGGTTATTTTGAAATAATTTTTTGTCCCACTCTTTTTCATTGATCGGGAATTCTGATAAGTAAGTCGTGTTTGCACTTTCGTCCGTGGTCCACTTAAAATACCTAAACACCCCTCTTAAGCCACGAAAAACCACTTCATGCTTCTCTTTGAAAACCTCATCAACGAAAAACACGTTTTCTTCACCCGGTATTTTTACAATAGTACCAGAAACAGGCTCAAATTTTGGAGTCATCAGAATCGGGTGAGCTTGAATAAGTTCTCGAACTTTGCTGCGATAATTTCCCGCGTGAATCAATGGAGCATTACTTTTGACGACGACTTCGGTGATTTCTCCCGAAAGTACATCTTGGCAATCACTGTTTTCTCCGTGGGCCAAAGGCTTAACGGCGATTTCACCGAAAATGAAAAGCGTAAAAACCCAAACAAAAGAAAGCATGTTCCTGATCATGGAACCCTTTTTATCATGAATGACTTATTTACTCGAACATCAATGAATCATTTTTTATGAAACTGCATTGATTAAATTGAATCAATGGTCATGATTCGGTTCATCACCAATTTCTGCCTTTTTTTTATCTACTGATCAGATAGACTATGTTTCCATGGATCAAATGATCACTCCTCTTACTTCCGAATGGAAAAAAGGCCAGTCCACTGGCCTGACCCCCATTTTCGTGAACAGAACCTACTTTAAGGTCCTTAACGGCTCTTTTGAAGAAGAGCTTGATCTAGGCTTCAAAATTGAACGACGAACTTGGACCGCGCCGGAATCGTTCACTGTTCCCGCGGGAGCCCGTCATCAATTAAAATGTGTTTCCGAAATGGGAACGATTTGGCAGTCGGCTCCAAACCATAAAATGCCCACTCCCGCGCAGTTCGCGTCCGCTGCCCCATTTTCAGATTCAAATTTTTTACACCTCGGTCAAGCTCATTCAATCGATCAAGTAGAAGACCACCTTCAGCAAATCCACCAGGATTCCGTCACGGTTGCTTCGCCTTATTTTATGAACCAGCTTTTTACTGGAGTTTCTGCCCAGATGCTCTTGGCTGAAGAAATCATCGCTCGCACTCGGACCACACTCGCTACCCAAGAAGCAAGCCCGCTTTTGACTGAAATTGAATTACGCATCGTTGAGTCCCTTTGCGAAAAGCTGGGTTGGCCCACAGGAAAACGAGACGGTCTCGGCGTGCCCGGCGGTAGTGCCGCAAATTTAATGGCGCTCCATTGCGCGCGCCATAGGCGTTTTCCGGAGATCAAACAAGAGGGATTTTCGGGGCAAAAATTGAAGGTTTTTATTTCCGAAGAAGCGCACTATTCCTTTCAAAAAGCGGCTATCACTCTGGGCTTGGGCATGAATCAACTGGTCTTCGTTCAAGTGAATTCAGATGGAAAAATGAACGCGCAAGACCTGGAACAAAAAATCAAACACTGCATTCAAGAGGGCTCCACCCCCTTAATGATCGGCGCGACCGCGGGAACTACCGTTCTGGGGGCGTTCGACGCGATTGATCCATTAGCGGATCTGGCCGCTGAATACAATCTTTGGCTGCACGTGGATGGGGCCTGGGGTGGGCCTGCGGTTTTTTCATCAAAAACAAAGCATCTGTTAAAGGGTGTTGAGCGAGCGGACTCCTTTACTTTCGATGCGCACAAACTACTGGGCGCTGGCTTAACCTGCAGCTTTTTTTTAACGAAACACCCCAAAATCCTGCTAGACGCGAACGACGTCAGCGGCGGCGATTATTTATTCCACGATGCCGATCCATCTTTAGACCGCGGAAAGTCATCGCTGCAATGCGGGCGCCGCGCAGATGCGGTGAACTTTTGGGCGCTTTGGAGAAATTTGGGTGACCACGGAATTGGCGATTTTATCGATCGGCTGATCTCCATTCGCCAACAATCCCTCGAGTGGGTAAAAAGGCAGCCGCGTCTCGAACTCATTGCCGAGCCGGAATTTCTGAATCTTTGCGTTCGGGTGCTTCCTCCTTCTCCAGAAATGAACATCAAAGGGTGGTCAAAAGTGGTAAGGAACCAACTCAAAGAAAAAAACCTCGCTTTTGTAAACTATTCGGCGAACGATCAAGGCACTTTTTTGCGGCTGATTTTGGCGCATCCGTTTTTGGAGTTTCGCCATATTCAAGACATTTTGCTTTGGGCGTTACAGACCTAGGCTATTTGTTACTGATCAACCCCCTCTTGTCCTAATTTTAAGTTTTTTAGTCAATTATAAAAGTTCAATTTTACACAAAATATATTTAACAAATTATTTAATTTAAGTTAGGGTTCGTTCCATGAAGAAACCCAAACTAAACTCGTTGCACCTTACGTTCACCATCACTCTCTTCGCAGTCGCAGCCTTTGCGGAGCCATCCCCTAACTACACCGCGGCTCGTTGGCCGTGGTCAAGCAATCCAACCTCCTTTTTATTTAAGGATGAAACCCTTGAAACAAAACTGAGCACACTTCCAACCGTCGCCAATGTGGTCGAAGGCGGTGGTCATACCCCGTTCAGCGACACCTATTGGCCGGACGATGATATTGGGATCGCGGTTCGCTACGTGGACGTGAATGATAAACCTACCGAACAAAAAACGCGCAGTGACATTGTAAAAAAAGCAGTGCATGCGAACCTGGAGACGTTAAAAACAATGTCGCTTGCGGAAATCGGCGCACTTTCGCCCGCTGAAAAATTTGACATTGCAAACGGCGATTACGACTACCCTTTAACCAAACGGATTGTCACAAAACTTTCGGGTGATTCGCATTATGCTTACGGCATTTGCCATGGGTGGTCCCCCACCGCGTCTAACTATGCGGAACCGCAGCCTACGGTTTATGTGAACGCCGACGGCATTACCATTCCCTTTGGCGCGTCAGATATCAAAGCAATTATGGCTTTTTACTATGCGTTTGAAGCGTCCGAATTTGACGAAAACTTTCGGGCCAACTGGGTTCCTAAGAAAGACGCAAATGGACAGCAAACCATCGTCAAATCAAACCCCGAGATGGTTTATTTTGAATACCGCCAAATGGGCAAACGGTGTAATCGCAAAATCGGCGCACTATGCCCGCAAACAGTTAATGCCGCAGCCCTTCACCTTGCGCTTGCAAACATTGTCGGTCGCTACCATCGCTCCTTTGAGGTCCAAGCCAACAACGCCGATGACCTTTGGAATTATCCCATCATTGGCTATGCGAGCGTAATTACCGGAGGAGAATCCACGGTAGGTGAACATGGCGGAACTTCTAAAGTAAAAGTGGCTACCGATCTTTATTTCACCGACGAAACCGAGCCCCGTCATGAAACGACGAATGGAACTGTTAATGCAAGCACTCTTCCCGCGGGCTACAATCGATTGAACTTAAGTTTGGCGCAAACGCCAGGGGCCGTGGATTCGCGGCACCTGATTTACACCTTAGAACTCGATGCCGACGGCAACATCATCGATGGGAACTGGGACAAACCAGGACTGTTTGCGCCACATCATGATGGCAATCACAACGAGGAAATTGGCTTTGTTTGGCGCGCAAGCCGAGTTCCCTTTCGGGCAAAGTATAAAGTTCTCAATGAGCTTTATCACCCGCTTGAATCAAGCACGAACGTTTACCAAACGGTTGAATAGCTGCTGAATAAATGGCATTTAAATCTTGCTTGGCGCTCAGACACCCGTTAACCTGGGCGCCAATCATGACTCATCCTAAAACGAAACAGCCCAGTTCCGATTACCTCCAGCAATTTAATATCGACGAATTTAATGAAGAGGGCGAGACACCGGAATCTGCGCCGACAAGCGAAAAGGAAGATTTTGGGGCTCTCCTCTCCGAATCGTTCAAGTCCCAAGAAAAAAAGTTAAAAGTGGGAGACCAAATCACGGGTAAAATTCTGAACCTGGGCTCCGCCGATGTTTTCATTACCACTGGAACCCGCTTTGATGGAATTTTAAACCGAACCGAACTTTTGGATGCCCAAGGAAATTGTCCTTACAAAGTGGGCGATTTTATTCAAGCCTATGTAACCCTGATTAAAAATGGCGAAGTGCGACTCTCAAAAAACGGAGGTGGCGATCAGACGCTGGCTTCCGATTTAATCACCGCCTTTCAAGATGGAATGCCCATCCAAGGCCGAATCGTGGAAGTGTGTAAGGGCGGAGTAAAGGTGAATATCAAGGGAAAGCTTGCCTTTTGTCCCATCAGCCAAATCGATTCCCGCCACATTGAAAGCGCGGAAGAATATGTCGGCAAAAGCTTTGCGTTTAAGATTACCCAGTTTTCTGAAGGCGGTAGAAACATTGTCGTTTCCCGGCGAAAACTACTCGATGCCGAACGCGAATTAGGTACCTCGTCTTTTCTTTCCGAGAAAAAAGATGGAGACATCGTCACCGGACGCGTCGTACGGTTCGAACCTTTTGGCGCGTTTATTGAACTCGCTCCAGGGGTAGAGGGCATGGTTCATATTTCCGAAATTGCGTGGTCACGCATCAGCTCGCCGTCAGAGGTACTGAAGTTAGGTGAAACCGTCACCGTCAAGCTACTTAAGCGGGAGGTTCTGAACGGCAAAGCGAAAATTGCCCTTTCCATCAAACAAGCGAACGCAGCAGAAAACGAAAACACCAGCAAAGTTGCGCCCCCGAACAAGCAGCCCCTTGCACACGACGATCCTTGGTCAAAACTATCCCCCGGCCAGCAATTTCAAGGCAAAGTGAACCGGAAAGAGCCGTATGGGTTATTTGTTCAAATCGAGCCAGGAATCACAGGTTTGCTCCATAAGTCCCGTACGCAAGATGCGCGGGATTTTCATTTTGAAAAAGTCCGCGTGAACGACACCATTGCGGTACAAATCGCTGAAATCCGCGTAGCAGAAAGGCAAATATCATTGACCCTTCCGCAAGACACTGAAGAAAATGATTGGAAATCCCATTACAAACAGGACTCTACGGCTTCACTGGGAACCTTTGGCGCGGCATTAGGCAGCAAAATGACCGCCGCTTTGAAAAAAAAATAAAATCATTTTAGAACTAATTTACGAATTCGCTTCAGGCGTAACACTGGCTTCCAATTCAGACGCGTGCGGTTTGTGAGGCCGAGGAGGTTTTGGACTTCCAGACGGCTTTGGGCCATGCGTAACTTGCCCGCCAAGATCGGGGGCAGAGCCCACGGCGACAGGAGAGTGGCCTTCCGCAGTTCCACCTTCAGAACAGGCCATCGCCTGGCTCCACGTTTCCGAACCCGCATCCATCAGGTCATTCACGATCAAAGATCGTAACTCCTGCGCAACACCTGAATCTTGAATAATTAATCCGAACTCCCTATTTTCGGTTAACGCCATTGAGGATCCGTTTTGCGAACCGACAAACGCAACATTGCCATCACGGACCATGGTCTTCGCATGAAGATAACCTGGCTTGCCCCCGACTCGATTGTTTTTAGTAAACATTCGCGATTTAACACCAGCAGCATCAAAAGCACCGTAAATTTGGGGCACCCGCTTTTGATCTGTCGGCGTGACGGACCCATAAGAACAAACGCTTGCGGTAAGAACAGTCACATCCACACCCCGTTTCGCTGCCCGCACAATCGCCGCGTTCATCGTAGGCTCGTTTAAATACTGATTTTCCACGATCAATTCCCGTTGAGCGGCATCAATAAATGCAACGATCGGATCCAATGAATCAGGACTAACAATCAGACTCTGAGTCGCAGCAAAGGATGAGCCTTGGGGTAAGAGTGAGGCTAGGTTATACGGCGATCCACTCAGATCATGCTGAAAAATAGCTTCCAAACTACTTACAATTGCCGGATCCCGAGTCACGTAGCTGTAATCGCGATCGCACTTAGCCAGAGCACTATTGCCGACGGAATCACAGAGGTTTGTATAATCGTAGTTGCCTGTGCTTAACATCACCACCGATTGATCGATAATGGTCATTTTCCCGTGTTCCACGCAGGATTTTTGAGAGTTAAAGGAAGCGCTGCCTCCGCCACATAGGTCTTTATTGAAGGGCACAAACTGGCCCCCTTTAGCGCGGACTTCTTGAATCAACCGAGTCAAATCGGCACAATCCGCATCCGAACTACTTTGCCCCGTAAACGGATGGCAGGTATCTTCAACAGGGGTTGGTTCTTCTACAATCTGGACCGCGACATTTCGATTCATCGCCGCCCGAATTTCATTTCGAACGTTTTGATCCTTCATCGTATAAATTTCTATCTGGACGGATGATTGGGCCGAATGGATTAAGTCAATAATGGGGCTGTAAACCGAGTTATCATAGAGACCATCGGTTGTCGTGACCTTCAAGGGTTCTGCAAAGCTTAAACTGGGGATAAGTACGAGTCCCCCAAGTAAAAGAATGTGACGGAACGGGGTTAATAAACTCAAACTACCCAACAGAACGCATTGCGTTACTTTAGTCATTTTGCTTCACTCCCAGGGGAGTTTTATAGGACAAATATTTAAAAAACAACCTAAATCAATGATTTAGGTTGATCGGAGTTCAAGTCCCCGTTCCGAAACGGAATTCCCCCAAATTAAAAATTAATCTTTTGCAGATTGGGGTAACCTGATTAGAATAAAGGGAAGGACCGAATCAAACCTATGAGCGAAACCAAAAAATTTAAGATTCTTGTCGTGGACGATGAACACGAACTAGTCGAAATTTTAAGCGAAAATCTCCAAAATCAGGAGTACGAAACCCTTCCCGCCTACGACGGCGACCAGGCTATTGCCCAAGCCGAAGCGCATCACCCCGATTTGATTATTTCGGATATCAATATGCCCAAGCGGGACGGCTTACAGATGTTGGCAAAACTCAATTCCCAAGGGATTCGTATTCCAGTGATCTTTGTTACTGCGTTTTCGGACACGCAAAAGATGCGCGAAGCTTGGAAATTAGGTGCATTTGACTTTATCGAAAAGCCGATTGACTATTCCATTTTATTTTCACTCGTAAATCAAGCACTGGAATTTGGAGTACGGTTCTATAAAGAACAAAAAACTTCAAACATTCAATTGGCGGTCGATTCCCAAACCTTGGCGGAACTAAACGCGCAAGCAAAAGCTGAGGGAATATCGTTAGCAAAATTACTCAATAAAAAACTAAATAAATAATTATTTTGCCGGCATGGTTGCGGGCAGCTCCTCATACACCTTACCCCCTGCGTACACATTGGGGTTACTGAGATCCACTGCGATGGGTGGAACGTAAACATGCAGGGTAACGAGTTTATCTTGATTCAGGGGCGCATTACCAAAACGATGAATCGAACCGACTTCACCTTGAACGGTGCCACGGGTTAACGTTCGCACCAAGTTCAATTTTGCAAAACCCTGGATGTCGTCAAACAAATACTCGGTTGCTTCGCCGGCGATGACATTCACAAAACTACGGGACCTTACATGGTCGTGAATCGGGCTAAACTGGCCGGGCAACCATCCACAACAAATCAGCTCGTGTTCAAACGTTCGGCGAATAATTGTGCGGGTGTATCCTTTAGGGTCAAATACGGTCCACGGCTCCAGATCATCGCGCGTGATGGGGATCCGATTAAATAAATCCAAAAGCTCCGAGTTTAAGATCTGGCTACCAAATAAATCGAGTTCACGACTGAACAGTTTAAGTGATTGGGCAATCATTCAATGATTTTAACTCAACGTTTGTTTGTTTAAATAACAAAAATTGAAAAAATTAATTTTTCATTTATACTCTGGCCTCGATGAGTCAATCTTTTTCCTCGTCCGCGTTTGTAGCCCCGCAAAGGCCGCCCCAAGCGATCCCTGCCACTTTATTGTCACCCCTCTATGACAGTTTACTGATTGGCGGCCTTTCGATCATTGCACTGATTCTGTATTGGATGTTTGTGGACCCAGGCGCATCGATTTACTCCGTCTCGATGACGGCGTTTACCTTTTCTTTTTTGGTAAATATGCCACACTTTGCGACTTCGTATCAGCTCCTGTATGGCGATTATCGCAAATGGATTTTTCAAAAGCCAAGTTTTTTTTGGGCCGCAGTCGTTGCCCCCATTCTGATCGTCTCGGTCTTGGTCTACGGCATCCAAAAGCACCAAATTCAAATTTTGTCTTTTTTACTTCAAGGCATGTACCTCTCGGTCGGTTGGCATTATGTAAAACAAATCTACGGAACAGCGATCGTCACTTCCGCCATCCAAAAGCGGTATTTTAGCAATTGGGAAAAAACGTTTATTTTATTGAACCTGTATTCGGTATGGGCAATGTCCTGGGTCAATAGTAATCTCACCACAACGGTTGCCACCTCGGATGGCATTTCCTATTATGGTCTCGGCCTTTCGCCAGTGCTTTTGCAAGTTTGCTATTGTTTTACCGGACTCACACTCACGCTCGCACTCGGTACAGGCTTAATGAAATACTTCAAAACGGGAAGTCGTCCAGCCGCAAGCAGCTTAGTCTGTTTCTTAACCATTTATTTGTGGTATATTCCCGCACTTTACCATCCGGCTTTTTTCTATTTTGTTCCCCTCTTTCACTCGCTTCAGTATTTGCTTTTTATGGGCACACTCAAATGGAATCAGGCTCAGAACTTGGCCGAAAAAATGGAAGACCCTACTCAAAAGCGTCTAACTTTTTTTAGGGTTTTTTGGGGATTTTTCGCTTTAGGAATTATTCTAGGGGGTCTCGCGATGTACGTTATTCCCAAAAGCCTAGATACTTATTTTCCGATCATTCAGCCGGGAATGGGCTCTACCCTCTGGTTTTTTTGCTTTAATATCTTTATCAATCTTCATCATTACTTTATTGATAACGTCATTTGGCGCGGAGACAATCCGTTTGTAAAAACTTTTTTAGTTCAAGCCAGCCAAACCAGGCCTTCTGCAACCTCTCCCTCGGAAATTTTTTAGCCATGCTTAAACTCACTTTTTTCTGCGTCCTCGCACTTCTCCTGAAAACTTCGTTTGCAGAGCCCTTGCGCGAACTTTCTCAAGAGCGCGCAGTATTTCATACGAACTTGGGCGATCTGGTGATCGCGTTCTATCCTAAAGCGGCGCCAAAAACCACGGCACAAATTTTAAAACTAATCGCTGCAGGAATTTACGAAAACGCTGAAATTTTTCGTGTAGAACCTGGCTACGTTGCTCAAGTTGAAAACTTCGATACGATTAAGCCAGCCCTTAGCCCTGAACGCCGAGCCCAAATTCAAAAGCTTCCCGGTGAATTTAATGACCTACCTCATCAATTGGGATCGCTTTCCATGGCTCGTTACGACGATCCGGATAGCGGAGAATCTTCTTTCTCTTTTGTGCTGGGAGATGCACCAAATCTCGATCATCAATACACCCTCTTTGGCGAAGTCGTGAAGGGACTTGAAACCCTTCGCGCAATTGAATCGGTAAGTACGGACGCAAATCATCGCCCGTTGACGCCGCTTAAAATTAGTCATGCGGAGGTCATTGCGGATGGTCATGTGGATGAGGCTCACCTTTATTTTCCAAAGCCGATTCGCAATGGCCCTGATCCCCAGGCGCAGCTGGTTTTTAAATGGTTAGCTGGAATTATTTTCTTATTTACGGTCAGCATGGCCGTTTTGAAAAACTTTTTCCCCAAAATTTGGATTTAATTCCGTGACCGTCAAGCGGAGGGCTGAATGACTTTGAGATACAAATCTCTAAAGCGCTGATTCAACTCCATATCTTCCACAAATTCAACGGCACACTCCAGTGCAAGCTGTTCCGCTTCTGAGCGCTGGCCCGCGTTTAATGCGGCCTCAATTAACGAAAAGGCCACATAGGGTTTCCGCGAAATTTGAAAGGCTTTTCGAAGCGCCTGAACGGCGGATTCATGTTTGCCCATTTTCATAAAACATTGTGCAAGACCGTAAAAGCCGTTGAACGAACTTCTTTTTTCTCGTGCCACCCGCAAAAACAATCCGGCGGCTAATTTGGCCTCACCTGCTTTAAGTAAAAGGTTCGCGTTCGCCAATACATACGACGTGTTTAGCTCACCGTTTGGAAAATAAATGAGAAGTTCTAAATCATCATTCATACCTTCTCAGATCGGTCACTTCTGACGGTTGCTTTAACAAAAAAGCGTTTGGAGTTTAACCGATAATCCGTTTCATCAAATTTTGACGGCACATTTCAATGTAATCCGCCCTCCGCTTGCGAAGGATAAAATCTTGCGGTTTCTTATCCCTAAGCTCTTCCCAAACGTTTCGTCGCTTTTCGTCGCTTTGCTTTTGGGCTCGTTTAAAGTCATCTTCCGAAATTTTGGTAGTCCCCGTCGAAATTTTGGCATACTGATAGCGTTCCATCATTGGACCCGCCAAGGTTTCAATTTGTTCGATCTCGTATTCAGATAATGATTTTCGATATTTGTCAATATTTCCGATCATTGGCTTAGAGC
>CAIMNF010000242.1 GCA_903842755.1 Oligoflexia bacterium | reverse complement strand
CAATAGTACAAGTAAAGCACCTGCAGGCCAGAGCGCATATAGGTTGGAGATCAAATAAGGGCTTGCCGTCAACGCTAAGCCAATAAGGGCCAGAAACAAATTTGATTGAGATTTACCTCGTTTCATCATCCAAACACCTAAAGTTCCAAAAACGATACCCGCAACTAGGGTCGGGAAGGTAAAGTCCACAAAGCGCTCCTTTCACTAACATTTTAGCATGATCTTCGAGCGCAATTCCTATAAAATAGGGGCATGTCAAATCCCGCCCCATTTAAAACGTTCATGGATGAATTAAAACGCAATTTTCCTTCTCACTTTTATTCTCTGGACGCAGACGATTTAAAAACCTTCGGAAAAGATTGGACACGGGTTTTTGAGCCCGCGCCTTCCGTGATCGTTTTTCCAACGAGTACGGAAGAGGTTTCGCGATTGCTAAAGCTCTGTACACAGCATCGAATGGCGGTTGTCCCCTCCGGGGGCCGAACGGGTCTTGCGGGTGGCGCGATGGCTACGGAAGGCGAAGTCGTCTTGAGTTTTGAAAAAATGCGGAGCATGGGTGAGGTCGATTCACTTTCACACACTCTTTGGGTTCAAGCGGGTGCCATCACGGAGGCCGTTCATCAGAAGTGCGCCCCCTCTGGCCTTACC
This sequence comes from Oligoflexia bacterium, assembly GCA_903842755.1. Taxonomy (GTDB): domain Bacteria; phylum Bdellovibrionota; class UBA1018; order UBA1018; family CAIMNF01; genus CAIMNF01. Next base: position 3,167 of record CAIMNF010000242.1, on the reverse strand, counting down.
TGGCCGATCGATTTTGCATCCAAGGGGTCTTCAACTGTTGGGGGTAATATTGCCACCAATGCTGGAGGCGTAAAAGTCATTCGTTATGGATTAACCCGAAACTGGGTTTTGGGTTTAACTGTCGTTTTGATGAGTGGGGAAGTTCTAAAACTGAACGGCGCGCTCGAAAAAAACAATACCGGAATAGACTTGCGGCAAATTTTTATCGGAACCGAAGGCATTATGGGAGTCATTACAGAAGCCATTTTAAAACTTGCGCCGTTGCCCTCAGAAAGTGACGTTTTTTTCTTTGCGGTAGAATCGCTTCCAAAAGTTTTTGCGTTATTTCAAGAGGTTCGCAAAAGCGGTTTTACGGTGAATGCCTTTGAATGCCTTTCAAACGAATGCCTAAAAGTAGTGTTAGCCCACCGCGAACTTGCGTCCCCGTTTGCAAATGAATCCCATTCATACGTGTTACTTGAAGTCGAACGTGCGGGGCATCCGAATGCTCAAACCGAACTGGAAGCTTGGCTAGAAGGAATCTTTAATCAAAGTTTAGTGGAAGATGCGGTGCTGGCTCAGTCCCCCAAGGAAGCCACCCAACTTTGGTCTATGCGCGAGGGAATTTCCGAAGCTCTGGCCGCGCGCGGGCTTTTGCATAAGCACGACATTGCGTTGCCCTTGAACCGACTGCAGGAGTTTATTGAAACGTGGACTCAGGATCTTGATCAAAATTATCCGGGTCTTAAACCCTATATTTTTGGACACATTGGTGATGGCAATTTGCACGTTAATTTAATGAAGCCAGACGCAATGGCGGTTCCCGAGTTTAGAGACCTGTGTAAAAAAGCCGACCAAGGTATGTTTCATTGGATTCAGGCTTTTCAAGGGAGTGTTTCCGCTGAGCATGGGATTGGGTTGTTGAAAAAACATTTGCTCAAGTATACGAGAACGGAGGCCGAGATTGCCCTGATGAAATCCATGAAGCAACTCTTTGACCCGTTTATGCTGCTCAATCCCAAAAAAATTATTGAGGGGCAAAGTACCTAGAAAACTTCAATTTTAGGCTAAAAAATGTAGTTTCTAACGCTTGCGCGCTTTGGTCCCTTTCCTTTTTAAAATCATTTATTTCATTTAAGTCCGACTTTTGGATAGTACAGGTGCATTACACCAACATGACTAAACAAAAGGAGAGATTTAAGAATGAGAATTTCGGTTATTGCCTTGGGATTGATTTTGACTTCCGTACTTTCTGCGTCTTTCGCGCAAGCCACAACAGGATCCCTTACTAAAGGTTGGCCAGCAGTAAGTGATCCGGCCCTAATGGATCGAAATTATGAATATCGCTTTTCTGCCTTACCGCTCAAGGGGTTTTTGCCGCAAGATCAGATCCCATGGTCCGAAACCTATTGGCCTAGGAACAAGGGGAGCATTAATATCCGCTGGAATGCACCAGGGATGCCAGGGTTTGACTACAGTTCACCTTCAAAAATGCAAGTCATGCAAATGACTCGCGCGCAATTGGCTCAACTTTCGCCTTCTGAGAAGTATGACCTAGCGATGGGACGTTACGATTATCCACTTACTCAAGAAGTCTATCAAACCCGTGCGAAGCGCGATGCAAAGGACTGGGAAGGCTTATGTGATGGCTGGACCGCATCTGCACTTCAATTAAAAGAGCCAAAGCCGGTAGAGATCATGAATCCAGACGGGATTTTAATTCCATTTGGATCTTCCGATGTTAAAGGCTTGCTGGCGTATTATGTTTCACAACATCAAGATCTGGGAAATATCCAAGTGGGTGCGTATTGTGGTCATAGCACTTTTTGTCCTGAATTAAATGCGGGAGCGTATCACGTCATTTTAGCAAATCAAATTGGCTTAAAGCACGAAGGTTTTGCGGCAGACGTAGAATCTGGCCATGAAATCTGGAACCAACCTGTCTATGGATACGAATTTCAGGTGCTGGGCAGCGCCCGATCTTTATTTTCAAACTCGAGCCGCGCTCTACGCATTCACGCAATCCTTCACTACACTAGCGAACTTGATCGATCGCTTTGGAATCCTGTTCTCGGAACTCCTCAGTTTCAATCAGATATATTGGTTTCGGATTATGTTTTAGAGATGGATTCTGAAGGAAATATCACAGGCGGCTATTGGCTATCGAAAAGAAGTCATCCGGATAACTTCTGGAAACCTACCCGAGCAATTGAGTTTTCAGGTTATTTTGAGAGATTAAACTCTATTTATCAGCCTAATCAATAAGTGTTTACTGCGAGTCTTGCTATTTGTGGGTGATGCAATCTACGGTGACTGTTAGACATTTTGAAGCATAGTGATATTCGCTCGGGTCAGCACCTTTTCCTGGTGCGCTCGGCTTGTCAGCAGTGTGATTATTAACGGGGCAATTGGTAGTCCCACTAAAGCCTACTTTTGAATATTTGCTTTCTTCCATTGATTTCGAATTCCAGACCACGGGATTAGGGATAATTTCATAGGGAATGGCATTAGGGTTCTTGATCTGATAAGGACAAGGACCACTAGTGCCGTCTCCGTTTTCGCCATCACTGTTGATCCCAATATTGTCTTTAGTCTCGGTAAAATTAACTTTTCCCTTGAGCTCGGGACTTTTAATGACCTCAAGCGCAATTTTTTTGAGGTATTCGGCCCGACTTTGTGCAAGCGCTTTAAAGTCCCACCGCCCAACACTTCCTCCATTTGCTTTTAAATTGCATGAAGATGTAAAGTCCAGCTGGCTAATATCGAGTGGACAGTGATTTTGATTATACTGATCCAAGAAAAGTTGAATGAGATCATTTTCAAGCCTTTTCTGTTTTGCAGCACTTAATGTGGATTGATTATTTGCAAAATAAAGGTCTTTTGGAAGGGAGAATCCGCCATTTTGGGGAATGGCGTCCCCAATGTGGGAATGGATAATCTCTGGTTCCGAGCAAACATCAAAAGTGTTTTGGGTTTTATCTTCTGGGTCTAAAGACTGATTCTGCTTTATTTTTTCTAGTATATTTTTCTGAGGCTGACCCAGTTCGGCAAGAGTGGGGAATGCTTTGCTTGAAATGCTTTCTCGCTGCGCGTAGGCATAATACTTTGAGTCGTTGTTATTTTGCTCCACCAACGGATCAATTACTTTGACTGTTGTGCCATAGGCACAAACTTTTTTATTTTTTATT
>CAIMNF010000241.1 GCA_903842755.1 Oligoflexia bacterium | reverse complement strand
CGCGCCCTCCTGCGTTAGTACTAATGTTGGGATGTCTATAATGTTCTAGAATGAACTGGCCTGCGAAATTGTCAAGATCTTCCCCTTTAAGTTTTGGGTTAAAATCTTGAATCAGGCATTTTTTTGTGGGAGCCTTACGAGATGAAAAGTGTTTCGATATTCATTACTTCGGTCCTCTTAATTCAATTCATTGTTTACGGAGCAGAAAATTTTTCTCCTCCTTACTCGGAGCATGCGGGCGACTCGTTCAAAAATTTGCCGCCGGTAAAAAAGGGGGGAGTCCTCTACACTCGGTTAAAGTCAAATCCGCGAACCCTGGCCCCCATCATCACCCCCGACGTAGAGAGCGATAATGTTGTACAACTCTTGCACTCGCCTTTAATGGAACGCGATCAAGAAACTGACGAATTTTTTCCGGTCTTGGCGGAAAAAGCACTGATCAGTAAAGACTTTAAAACCGTCCAATTTACTCTGAGAAAAGAGGCGGCTTGGGACGACGGTACTTCGATTACGACCGACGATGTGGAGTTTACGTTTAACACGCTGATGAATGTAAAAACGGATAGTGCTCCACGGCGGGCCAATATGGAAGGCTATCACTTCGAAAAAGTAGACGAACGAACGTTTCGGATTCATCTGGATCATGCCTCGATTAATCTGATGCCCACCTTGGCACAGGAATTTCGCATCTTACAAAAAAAGCAGTTCGAGCATGAGCCCGATTTTAACAAATCCAAGGGGATTCTGATGCCCGTGACCTCGGGGCCTTACCGGGTGAAAAATTTTTCGCGAGACGAAAAAGTAGAGCTTGAGCGGAAAAAAGAATGGTGGGGTTGGAAACTGCCTCAGTTCAAGAATCTCTATAATTTTGATTCGATTGTGTATCGAATCATTCCCGACCAGGCCTTGGCTTATGAAAAGTTTATTAAAGGTGAAGTGGATGTCGATGAGCCTTTTGCGGAGATTTTTGGAACGCGAATTAAAGGAACGGATCAAGATAAGTTTGGAACTAGTCCTGAATCAGGCAAAGAAATGTGGGCGACGTTGCATAAAACTTCTATGCCCGCGCCGTACACGTTTATCGGGTGGAATTTGAAAAATCCATTATTTCAGTCCAAGCGGACTCGACGGGCGTTGGCGATGCTTTTGAATTACGACGAGATTATTAAAAAAGTATTTTATGGCATCCAAATACGACGAACCGGCCCCTTTGGATCATTGACCCAAAACACGGCACCGGAGCAAGCAAAAAGTCTGATCCCGTTTGACTTAAAAAAGGGAATTGAAGAATTAAAGGCAGATGGTTGGAACGAGGGTGCTGACGGAATCTTAGAAAAAGAATGGAATGGAAAGAAGATCACTTTTAAATTTAGTTTAAAATACAATTCCAATAACCCGATGCGCGCAAAAATCGCTCAAATGGCCCAAGCGCAGTTTAAAAAGGCGGGAATTGAAGTGTTAGTGCAAGCCATCGAATGGAATGCTTACATTGATGAAATTAATGACCGAAAATTTGATGCATTTGTTTTAGGGTGGGGAAAAGGATTTAATCACCCGGAAGCACGTCAACTTTGGCATTCAAAATCTTACGAGAACAAGGGCTCAAACCATGGCGGGTACAGCAATCCGGAGGTAGACCGTTTGATTGAGCAAGCGGATACCGAATTGAACGGAAAAAAGCGATATAAACTCATGCAAAAGATTGGCGCATTGATTTACGACGATCAACCCGTACTTTTCATTTGCGAACTGCCTGGTTACTTGGCCATGTACCACCAAAAAGTAAAATCGACTCGCTGGGCGATGAAGTATGATGATCATCCTGCGTTGTGGCTTTTGTCGCAGTAGTGGGTTGGTTAGCGGATGTTCAATTACTTGTTAAAACGCATTTTTGCCATGTTCCCCATGTTTATTTTAATGACCATGGCTTATTTTTGCGTTCAAAATTATTTGCCGGGCGGGCCGGTTCAAGAAATTTTGAATCAAATTCAATATGGCGGTGGTGAGGGGGGAGGTCGCTCGCTTTCGGTTCAGGATATTGAAAAGCTTCGGAAGGAATTGGAGCATCAATATGGTCTGGATGAGCCAGTGCCTATGCGCTATTGGAAATGGCTTAAAAAAATTACTGTTCTTGATTTTGGAGATTCAATTACCACGCGGCAGCCTGCGATGCATACGGTTCTGGAACGATTACCGATTTCCATTGGCTTTGGTGTGCCGGGTTTTTTTCTTACCTATTTTGTGTGTATATTTTTGGGCACCCTGAAAGCGCTAAAAGACGGGAGTCGGTTCGATCTAGCCAGTTCAATGCTCTTGTTCGTTGCGTATAGCATTCCGCCTCTGGTGATTTCCGTAGTGACTCTTTTTGTTTTTTGTACGGACCGGGTCCTTCCTGGGGGTGCTCTTTTTCCGTTGGGAGGGGCGTATTCTGACGGCTTTGAATCCTTATCGTTGAATGGAAAACTTTTAGATTACTTGCATCACCTGTTTTTGCCCGTTTGCGCGTCGCTAATGGGTGGTTTTACCCTTCTTACTCTATTAATGAAAAACTCACTCTTAGAAGTCTTAGAGAGCGACTATGTTCGAACCGCCCGTGCCAAGGGGCTCCGGGAAAGAACGGTGGTTTTAAAGCACGCACTTCGGAATGCAATTTTGCCACTCCTGGTGGGGCTCGGAGGGTTTTTAAGTGCCTTTGTTGCGGGTTCTATCGTGATTGAATCCGTTTTCGGATTGCCCGGAATGGGCAGACTGTTGATTGAAAGCTTAAACGCTCGTGATTATAACGTTCTGATGGCAGTAGCGGTGATTCAGTCGGCGATGGTTATGGTTGGCCAATTATTAAGCGATATGGCCTATGTGTTGGTCGATCCAAGAATTGACTTTTGGGAATAAATAAAGTGAAGATCAGCCAAAGGCAATGGAGATTATTTTTTAAGCAAAAGCGATCCTGGGTAGGGTTAGTGGGGTTTTTTATTGTCCTTTTCTTTTCCATGACCGCCGAACTTTGGTCGAACAGCAAGCCACTTTTATTGGTACGCGAAGGAAAAGTTTACTTCCCGGCTTGGAAGCGCTACTCGGCATCGGAATTTGGCATCACGGATTCAGTGCTCGTCGATTATCGAGAACTGATTCATCAAGATTTAGCAGAACAAAAATCAACGCGAGCTTTTTTTGCGTTTAATCCGTGGGACCCCTATCAGCAAGGCTCCGATGTGATGCAAGGTCCATCGCGCGAGCACTGGCTTGGAACGGATAGTTTAGGACGCGATGTTACGGCTCGCTTGCTTTATGGGATTCGAGTTTCCCTTTCTTATGGGCTATTGTTTTGGCTAATGAGTTTTACGGTGGGGGTAACGGTAGGCCTATTTCAGGGCTATTTGGGCGGGAAAGTCGATTTTTTAATTGAACGGTTCAAAGAGCTGAACGAGATCTTACCGTTTTTATCGGTGGTCATTTTGGTGAATGGTTTGATGAAGGCGGACTCCTTTGTGATCACGCTTGGTGTAGTGGTTTTGTTTTCTTGGACGGGGATTGCGTCGCAACTGAGAGCTCAAGTTTTAAGTTTACGGAAACGCGAGTTTTGCGAGGCTGCGCGAGCGCTCGGTGCGAAGCGGCTTCGAATTATTTTTAAGCATATTTTGCCCAACGCACTCACACCGATCTTAACGCTTACGCCTTTTTCGGTTTCCATGGGAATTGCAACCTTGGCTGTCCTTGATTATTTGGGTTTTGGACTTAATCCTCCAACTCCCTCCATTGGCGAATTGCTTCAGCAAGGGCGAAGCTATATTCAAAATGCCCCATGGCTACTGATTTTCCCTACTTTAGCCCTGACCTGGATGCTTATTTCGATTAACCTGATTGGGGAATCTCTTCGCGAAGCCTTTGACCCACGAAGATAGAGTAATCGATCAACGCGAATCTAAAAATAATTTTGGCCCAAGTTTATTTTTTGGAACATCAACAACCGACCTTTTTTTGCGTTGCGGTTGAGTGGGTCGCAGTGCCTTCGGGGTTCGTGCATCGCCCGTGCCGTAATCGGTCTTTTGGCCGCCAATCTCTTCGGCCCGTTTGGCAGATATTCTCTTCTCACGTTCGTACTCTCGAATGATTTCCCGGTGTTCAGGCTTGTGGCGTTGCAGTAGGGCTTGTTGGAGTTTTCGGTCCTTCCAATCCTTTGCCACGAATAATGGTTTCATGTTCATGGGGTTAAGTTGGGTCCAATACATGGCGGTCGCTAAAGTCATCGGCGTAGGAATGAAGGCTTGCACCTGCTGAAGGTTCCATCCTTGTTCTTTTAGATACCCGTAAACGGACTCCATTTTTTCGTGGGTCGTGCCGGGAAAGCCCGAAATAAAATACGGGACCACGTATTGCTCTTTACCCGCTTCTTCTGAAATTTCCTTAAAATAGCTTACAAATTCATCAAAATTTTTCAGTCCAGGTTTTTTCATGAGGTGCAAAACTTCGTCGTCTAAGTGTTCGGGTGCAACTTTAAGGTGTCCTCCCACGTGGTGGGTAATCAGTTCACGCAAATACTCGTGGCCGGCTTTTTGGTCCGCGAAGGCAAGGTCATAGCGAAGTCCAGATGCAATATGGATTTTCCGAATTCCTGGAACTTTTTTGGCGCGTCTAAGCATGTCGACTTGAGGACTGTGGTCGCGTTGCAGTTGGGGACAGACTTTGGGGTGGACGCAAGAAAGTTTGCGGCATTGCGATTGAATTTCCTTAGACTTGCAGTGCGTTTGATACATGTTGGCCGTTGGTCCACCAATATCGGAAACGATACCTTTAAAGCCGTCGATGGTGTTAAGATTTTCAATTTCTTTAAGCAAGCTATCGGTCGAGCGACTTTGAACAATTCGGCCTTGGTGCAACGTGATGGCACAGAAGGAACAGCCACCGTAACAGCCGCGGGTTGATGCCACAGAAAAGCGAATCATGTCGGCTGCAGGAATTCTATTTTTGTACGAAGGATGTTGCTCTTTGGTGAACGGCATTTCGTAGATTGCATCAAGTCCCTCGGTCGTTAAAGGCAGTGCCGGCGGGTTGATGACCGCGGCTTTATTTCCGTGGTATTGAATGAGGCGCTTCCCATTATAAGGCGAAGCTTCGTACTCAATAAAATAAGCGGCTTTTGCAAACTTCTTTTTATCGTCGCGGACTTCCTCGAACGAGGGAATCGTTAACCTTCCCTCTAGTGTACGTGCATGGTCCTTTGTGCTGACAAATGCAATTCCGCGCTGAGTTTTAATGTAGTCGAGCGCGCGCTGGGTCGCCGGGTGGGAAAGAACGACGGGACCACCAATCTCTGCCTCAGCAAGTTTAAATTGCTCGACCATCATTTCGGTCGTGCGCTCGCCCATCCCAAAAACCAAAAATTCGGCCGAAAGTTCGGTCAAAATCGAAGGTCGTACGCGGTTCTGCCAATAATCGTAATGGGCAAGTCGTCTGAGCGAGGCTTCCACGCCGCCCACCACAATAGGCTTTTCGGGAAATACTTTGCGCGCAATTTCAGAATAAACGATTGAGGCGTAATCGGGGCGCTTGCCCCCGTGTCCGCCTTCACTATACATGTCGTCTGTGCGTTTCTTTTTGTTGGCGGTGTAGTTGTTAATCATCGAATCTACCGTGCCGCTCGAAACTCCTACAAAGAGTCGGGGCGTGCCCATGCGTGCGAAATCTTGTTCCGCTTCGGTAGGATCTTTCCATTTGGGCTGGCAGATTACGCCTACTTTTAGGCCAAGTTTTTCAAGATAGCGCCCAAGACAAGGAATCCCAAACGAAGGATGGTCGACGTAAGCGTCGCCGGTGATGAGTAAAACATCCAGTTCGCTCCAGCCTTTCCACTCCATTTCGCGTCGGGTAGTTGGTAAAAATTTTTTACAGGCTTCGCGGTATACGGTTTCGTTATTGATGATCATGTTATCGGGCCCTTTTGGAGAGGATGCTCTCCTGTTTTACTTGACAAAAATTGTTTATCAAGTCTCGGCCCGACTATAGTTGGTTTTTAGCTTAAAGTCAACTCGCAATGTTCACAGGCATGATCTGAAGGCAAGCGCGCTCGGCGTCTACCACCATCTGCGTAAGCTTCATTTCTGTGTTTTGGATTTGCTTTAATAGCTGATGCGACGGATTTTTCTCGTATTGGAGTTTCAGGATCTTTAAGAGGTGAGTTTCCGCCTCGTGGCTTGCTTTAGACTGATGGAGTTGCTCGAGGATTCTTTTATAAACAGATTGTGTAGAGTTGCTTTTGTTTTCATGAGAAGTGTTTAACATGGACTGTACTGCCTTTCCAAAATTACCCTCTCTCGTTTTTTGTTTGGGTTACTTCCGGGTTGCTTTTTTCGGAGTGTAACCAAAGACGTAAAATTTGTCAATGCAAAGTCTTAATTAATATAAGTTATTTAATAACAAACTAATTAAACAAAAACGATTTATAAAATAAAAGTTTGTTGGGTGCGCTCATCTACACTTTTAGCGCTCACTTTCCATTCCTTACACCAAGATTCTATCGTTTTTAAAAAGTACAACTCACTTTCCCGGTGGCCCAGTTCAATCACGTTTAGGTGCGACCGTGCGGAGCTTAACGAGTCGTGATAGCCCACTTCCCCCGTAATAAACACATCCGCGCGATGCGCCTTTACGCTCTTGATAAAAGAAGAGCCTTTTCCCGGGCTAAAAGCAATTTTCTTAACGAATGGCGGCGTGTTTTTTTGCGTAAGAAACGATTTTACGTGAAAAACTTTGCAGACGTTTTTCGCAAATTGTTCGTAAGCTAATGGTTCGGGGAGTGTGGCGACGAATCCATATCCTAATCCCCACACCATTCCTTTTAAAGCGGGGGTTTGTTCGACCGGGTAAAAATCGTAGGCCACTTCTTCATAGGGATGATTTTCGGTGAGGGCTTCAAGCGCAACGTCTTCCATGCCGTGGACCACTAACGTTTCAATTTTTACTTCGTCCACTTGTTCCAGTTCGCCAATTTTTCCTAGCGTCGGAGTCGCGCCGTGCAAGGGGCGAAAGTTTCCAATCCCGGCGGTAGAGAATCCGCAGGAATCATAATTTCCAATATGTCCGCAACCTACGGCAAATAGCGCATCGCGGACGCGCTCAAAGTGATCGGCCGGGACATAAGTTACCAGCTTTTTTAATAAAGTTTTTCCTTCGTCTGGTGTCTCCCATAGGCGGGCAACGGGAATGGCGTTAAGGGCGTCCGCCAGGTCAAGCATTCCATCTAAGGCACAACGATCAAAATTGGTGTGGGCAACATAGATGGCGACATTTTTTTTAAATGCCTCTAGTAGCAGTGTGGACAATTCATTGGGGCGACCCAGGGAAAGGTGAGTAAGCCCACGTCCTTTTGGAAATAGGGGTGGGTGATGGATGATGATTAGATTTGCACCTTGTTTTAACGCTTGCTCGAAAAGAGCACGAGTCAGGTCCACGCCAATCGTTACTTTTTTAAGGGTCCAGTCCCCACTTCCGCAGACTAATCCAACAGGGTCCCAAGATTCGGCGCAAGCCCGTGGAATGCGTTGTTCGATCGCTTCAATGAGAGCTTTTATTTTCATGAGGGTGTTCCTTTTTGGATGGAGTAAAGGCTTGGGCCAACGGTTTGAATCACTCCGCCACCGAGGCAGACTTCATTTTGGTAGAATACCACATATTGGCCTGGAGTAAGAGCGCGCTGGGGTTCGTTAAAATCAACGCGTACCGTTTGCTCAGCCCCGCTGCCTGAGACTTGAATGGTGCACGGTTGATCCGCTTGGCGGTAACGGGACTTGGCCGTGCACGGATATTTTTCACCCTCCTGCGCAGGGGCCGTTCCCGCAAACCAATTGAGTTCTTTAGCGACGAGGTAATGACTAAAGAGAGCGGGGTGTTCACTCCCGCGAGTGGCGATGAGTTCGTTTTTTTCGACATTTTTTCCAACTACAAAAAAAGGCTCTCCCTCGCCTCCAAGGCGCATCCCCTTTCGCTGTCCTAATGTGTAAAAAGCTACCCCATCATGGGTTCCAATGACTTCACCCTCCAAAGAGACGATGTTTCCAGGCTTTGCATGGACATATTGATTGAGAAAAGCTTTAAATTTACGCTCCCCAATAAAGCAAATTCCAGTGCTATCTTTTTTGGAGTGGGTGGAGAGGCCAATCTTTTTCGCGATTTCCCGCACTTCAGGTTTGGGAAGGTGCCCAATGGGAAACAAAACTCGGCTAAACACTTCGCCCTTTACAGCAGTTAGAAAATAAGTTTGATCCTTATTGGGATCTGCCGCACGAATGAGTTCGTGTGTGTACCCGGCCTTTGGGTTTGCAGCGGGGCGCACTTGAGCATAGTGGCCAGTGGCTAGGTAGTCGCACCCAAATTCAATCGCTTTTTTTAAAAACAAATCAAATTTAATTTCGCGGTTGCACAGCACGTCGGGGTTAGGAGTAAACCCTTCTTGGTATTGGCGTAAAAACTCGCTAAAGACATGGTCACGGTACTCTTCAATAAATTCGATTGAATAGCAGGGAATTTGTAAGTTTGCGCACACCGATTGGACGTCTTTGTAATCTAAAGAAGCGGGACATTCGCCAAACTCGTCCGTTTCGTCCCAATTTTTCATAAAGAGGCCAATGACCTCGTAGCCTTGCTCTTTTAAAAGGTAGGCCGCGACGGACGAATCGACGCCGCCGGACATTCCTAAAACAACGCGCTTGGAGGAAGGAGAGTGCATGGGGTGGATGATAACGGATGGGGCCGTCTGAAACAAGCGGACAAGTGGGTAAAGGGCACTAAAATTTAACCGTGCTTTAAAAGTGCTTCGGGCTCATTTAATCGCCCTTCGTCTATCAGGATCGAATCATTTTCAACAGCGTCACAGAGCATAAGGCAATGTTCTAACATGGTTTGAATTTGGATTCGATCGCCGGCCTGAAGTTTTTGGGCTTGGTCGATTTGATGGTGAATTTCTTTAATGAGCGTCGCCATGCGGTGCTCTAAGTTCGCTTCATTCTTAATCCGTGCATCGGTGTGGAGTGAAAGCGCGTGCTGATGAATTTTCTCGGAGTTTCCGACTAGCTCTTCAATGCGCTTTTCATGAATGACTTGCGAGACTTTGAGGCGTTGAAGAGCATCTTCAAACTCGCGTAGCCATTTTACATAGTCCAATTTTTTTAAAGCATGGATCGGTTTTGAGTTATTCGGTGAGGCCGACT